>JASLOY010000417.1 GCA_030745255.1 Vicinamibacterales bacterium | reverse complement strand
CCCCGCTGAGCCAGAAGCTCAACGCCGTCGTTCCGGGATGTAGCGCCGGTCGACTGCAGGGGCGACCTTCACCACGGACTGCTTGCGTCCTCGCGCATGCGGCGATGAGGCTCGACGCACGGGGCAAGTCAGGCGCGCTGGCCCATCGACCGGCGGAGCAAGCCGCGCAGGAAGGAGGTGCGGCGGGTCACGGTCCGGTCCCTGCCGCGCCGTTGTGCCTCGCCGAGGGCGTCGACGGCGCGTCGCAAGAGGGTATCGACACTGTCGCCGTCGGCATACTCGGTTATCCCACAGCTATAGGTGAAGCTCACCTGCACAGGTTTGCCCTCGACCTCGTAGTCGTAGGACGGCGCGAGTCGCTGGCGTGCCATGGCCAGTCGCGCTTTGGCTTGATCCAGGGAGATGTCGGCCATCACGACGGCGAACTTTTCCCCGGTGAAGCGCGTGACACGGTCGTCCGGGCGCAAGCCGTTGGTCAACAGTTGGGAAACACAGAGCAGGATCCGGTCACCCACCATACGACCGTGCATGTCGTTGAGCTGTGAGAAGTCATCGAGTCCCAGCACGGCCAGAACGAGCGTGCGACCGGCCATCGCCTCAGGCAGGCGTCGTCGCAGGGCGCGGTCGAACGCGCCGCGGTTCGGAATGCCGGTCAGTGGATCGGCGGACTCCTCGTCTTGCGCCTCTCCGAGCTGGCCCTCGAGCTCTTCGACTCGGTCGGTCAGCCGTCTGAAAGCGGCAGCCTCCATGTCGTGGCGCTCGTGCGTCGTACGCTTGATCGATGCCACTTCTTCTTGGACGGCGCGCTTGAGCATTGCGAGGTCGCCGAGCCGGGCCGACCGGGCCAGTCGTTCTGTCGACGCTTCGATCTGCTGCTCGTAGCCCAGCGACCCGCGCGAAACCGTCGCCACCGCCGAGCGTAGCAGCTCGATCAGATCGATCAGCTCAGTCTCCCGATCGGCGAAGTGGGCGTGCGCCTGCCGCTGAAACTGTTCACACGCTGTCAGGCACTCGACGGTGAGATTGGAGAGGGAACCGGATGCGGTGGCAGCCCGCAGGCCTTGCCGGAAGCGCTCGATCGACCGCCGAAACGTGCTCGTATCGATGGACTCGCTTTGGGGGGCGCCGCTGGCCAAGAGCTGCAGAAGGCGGTCGGCGAGGTGGAGGAGGGGTTCGGTGTCCACGCCCGATGCGGACGGCGCCGTCTTCAGGTCTAGCTGGATGTGCTCTTGTCGCATGCCCTGTCGCTTGATGGACGAGTCCCGTCACCGCAATCGGCCGCTCGGCGCCATCCTTGAGGCTGGCCTCGGAATGGCTCATACGGGCCTCTGCACCCGGCGCAGGGCCGGCCGCCAGCGGGGGGTCGGTTCGTGCTCGAATCCGAGGTAGAGTCACACGGTGGAGACAGCGGGGTGACTCACGGAGGCTATGACCATGACGGTACTGCGCGTCAGCGTTGTAGGTGTTGCGATCGTGGTTGGGTGCGGTCTGGCAGCACGCGGAGCATCTTCAGTTACACAGCCGGAGACGCGCGAGCCGACCACCGTCGCCCAGTTCGACCAATGGATGGAAGAGCTGTCGAACTGGGGCCGCTGGGGGGCTGACGACGAGCTGGGCGCCGCCAACCTCATGACCGACGCGAAACGCCGCGAGGCGGCGGCGCTGGTGAAGCGTGGCACACCGGTGTCACTGGCGCACGACATGATCACCGAAGAGGGCGCAGACGCGGCCGAGCCCTACGTCCTGCAAATGACGGTGAACCCGGACGGGCAGAATTCCGGCGACCGGGTCGACGTGTATTTTCACGGCGTGACGTTTTCGCATCTCGATGGGCTCTGCCACGTCTTCTACAAGGACATGATCTACAACGGCATCGACTTTCGAGAGGTGGTCACCGAGGATGGGTGTTCTCGGATGGACACGACCGCCATGAAAGACGGCCTCGTGACCCGGGCCATCCTGGTTGACATGCCCCGGATGAGAGCGGTGCCGTATCTGGAACCCGGCACGAAGCTCTATCGCGAAGACATCGAAGCCTGGGAGGAGTACGCCGGGGTGACGCTGGGGCCTGGCGACGCGCTGCTCCTGCGGGTCGGTCGCTGGGCCCACCGTGCCGAGCATGGCCCCACCCGAGAGATGGCCGGATGGGACGCCTCGGTCATCCCGTTCCTCGCCGAGCGGGATATTGCGCTGCTTGGCGCCGACTCGGTGCACGAAGCCCCGGGTAGTGTGCCCGGTCTTCGCTACAATCCGATTCACCGGTTCGCCATCGTGGCGCGCGGGATGAATTTGCTCGATAACCTGGATCTCGAAGCGGCGGCCGAAATGGCTGCGAGGCTCAATCGCTGGGAATTCATGCTGGTGGTTGCTCCGCTACGGATACCAGGTGGCACCGGCTCCCCCGTAAACCCGATCGCCATATTCTGAGACGAGTGTCGACTCGACCGGAGGTGAACGTGGACACCCGCGCCGCCGGGTTTCCGTTGAACAGTCGCCCAGGTCGCGCTATGCTGTGCCCTTCACCTTCTGTTTTCGCGGTCGGAGGAAGCCTATGACCAGTCTCCGCGCGTCTGTTATCCGAGGCTGGGGCGGATTGCTCGCGCTGCTGCTTGCGGTAGCCCCCATCTCGGCCACTCAGTCCGATCAGCGGCTAGTAGACGCGTCGAAAGCGCAAGACCACGAGTTGGTGAGTGCGCTGGTCGCGCAGCGGGCCGACGTGAACGATCGCCAGGCAGACGGCGCCACGGCGCTGCATTGGGCAGCACACTGGGATGCGCTGGACACCGCCGATCTGCTGATCGGGGCGGGTGCCGACGTCGACGCGGCGAATGACTACGGCGTCACCCCGCTCGCGCTGGCCTGCGAGAACGGTGCCGGAGCGATGGTGGCACGGCTGCTGGAGGCCGGGGCAAATCCGAACGCGGCCCGGTCCACGGGGGAGACCCCGCTGATGACCTGCGCGCGCACCGGCAACCCCGACGCAGTGCGGGCGCTCCTCTCGCGCGGCGCACATCCTGGTGCATCGGAGCCGTGGCACGACCAGACGGCGCTGATGTGGGCGGCCGCAGAAGGGCACACCGAGGTGGCGAGGGCCCTGATCGAGGACGAGCGCGGTGTCGACATCGACGCCCGATCGAGCGGGGGCTTCACGGCGTTGCTCATCGCCGCGCGCGAAGACGAACCCGAGCTCGTCCAGGTCTTGCTCGACGCCGGGGCCGACGTGAACGCCACGGCGCCGGATGGCACCACCCCGCTCGTGGTCGCGACCGTCCGCGGACACAGCGCGCTGGCGACCACGTTGCTCGAGCAGGGGGCCGACCCGAACGCCGATGGCACCGGTTACACGGCGCTGCACTGGGCATCGGGCGCATGGCACACCGAATTGACCGGGCGCCTGCGCGGTATCGCGACCGCGCGCGACGATGAATGGCGGTCGCTCAACGAGGTGCCCACCGGCAAGCTGGACCTGGTCGAGGCGCTGCTGGCGCACGGGGCCGACCCCCACGCCCGGCTGGTGCGCAGTCCGCCACAGTTCGGCTACGCGAGTGGACGCTTCCGCGTGAGCCTGGTCGGCGCTACGCCCTTCCTGCTCGCGGCGATGGACGGCAACGTTGCCGTCATGCGCGCGCTGGCGGCGGCCGGCGCTGACCCGATGGTGGGAACCGACGAGCTCACGACACCGCTGATGGTGGCTGCCGGTCTGGGGCAGGTGCCGGCCGAGACCCGGGTCATCGAGGGTGACTCTCTTGCCGCCGTCACATTCGTGCTCGAGCTCGGCGCCGACGTCAACGCCATCAACGACGTGGGAAGGGCCGCGCTGCATGGGGCTGCGCACATTCGATCGGATGCGATCGTCCAGCTGCTCGCTGACCGCGGGGCGCGGGTGAATGTCGAGGATAGACGTGGCA
>JASLOY010000416.1 GCA_030745255.1 Vicinamibacterales bacterium | reverse complement strand
GGGTGCGCGGCGTCCCACGCGCGGGCAAGGCGTTGGGCTTCGGCGATCTGCTTCATGGCGTCCTCTGATTTGGTGCGACGGGGCGGTCGTATCAAGGAAGGGAGGGCCATGCGAGTGTGTGTTAAGCTTGACCCCCTAACTGACCCCCTAACCGCTGGACGCGGGCGGAACCGAGAGACACGGACGGACAGAGACAGGCCGGTTTCATTCCCGCTGCGTCCATCCGCGTCCACCCGTTTCACTCTGCCGACAGTTCGTAATCAGCAGGTCAGCGGTTCGAGTCCGCTCGCCGGCTCCATTGTTTTCAATCAGTTACAGACATACAAGCCAAAGCCATTCAAGGCATAGCTACCGCATAGCTACCGTTTCGACCTAGCCGTGTGGTTGAAGGGGGGGGTAAAGTCTACGAGAGCGGGGGGGCGAGTCCAAGGGGGCAGCCTTCCGCGCGCGTCGTCAAAATGACTCGATGAGCCCCGCAATCTGGAACCACCCTGGGACAGCTACTGGTTTACGGCCACACGAAGGTGGGCGAGCCACATTCGCTGGTGATGTTTCTGGACGCGATGCCTTCGTCCTCGCTTTTGGACTTGGCCGAGCGTCTCGAAGTTGCCGTGGTGGCCGAGCAAGACGGGCGTTACGTCCTTGCGAGCCGGAAGGCGAACAACGCGCTGCGTTCACTTTTTCTTGAACTTCCTATAGTTCAAGTTTCATGACCCCTGACCAACTCGTCGAAGCCCAGCGCCTCGCCCGCGAATGGGACGACGCGCACCCGCCTGAGCCGCATTGAACCCCCTGCCCGCCAGCGGTAGGATGGGCGCTACACCCCGTTCCTCTGAGGAGCGCCGCCATGAAGCCGCTCGTCGCCGCTGTCGCCGTCCTGGTCGCCCTCCGGGCTCCCTCCGTCCGTGCCGACCCAGACTTCTTCACCGTCTCTGACCGAACCATGCCTCCTACCTCCTTGGACATCGGATTCTCCCCTAATCCGTGTCCAAGAAAACCGGAGGCGCCTCATATGGAATAGACGCCCCATGCACCGCGGAAGTTTCGAACGGCGTCTGGACGCGTTGGGGAGTTCTTTCGCCCGAACAGCGGAAGATCTCGCGCCGTGGCCGAATGCCCGGTCGGAATGAGTGCCAGAGCCGTCAATTGCGGGTGATTTCGGGCGGAACAAGACTTGCGTTCGCCTCGTAGGGAACAGAGCCGAGAAGGTGATGCTGCGATGACGAGACAGGCCTGCGTGGCCGTGGTTCTGACGGGGTTAGTCGGGTCTGGTGGAATTGATTCGACCGGGACCGTCATTGCGGCTAGCGTGGCGGCAGAGCAGCCCCAGGGCCGCCCTGCGCCACAGGAACTAGGCAATGGCACGGTGTCGCTCGACGTTTTTGCACAGGGGGCGGTGCTCGACTTGCTGACGACTGCCCGTGAGGGCACGAGTCTGGAGCTGCGTCACCAGCGGTCGACCGACGGCGGCGAGACCTGGGGCACGGTGCACGTGATTGACACCTTGGACCAGCCCATTTCGATCGCAACGCGGGGCAACGAGCCGCAGGTCGTGGCGCACAAAGAACATGTGACGGTTCACTGGTCCACCAACGGCACGTCGCGACATGGCGCCGGACCGATGGTCTCCGCAGTGTCCCACGACGCCGGTCGCAGCTGGGCAACTGGGCCGAATCCTACAAACGATGCGGCGAACGTGGCGCAAAACTTCGCAGACATGACGGCCGACTCCGCGGGCGTGTTCTACGTGGCCTGGATCGGTAGCCACGGTGGACCGGCCGGAAGAGGGCTCGGTCTGGCGCGATCGACAGACTTCGGCGAGACCTGGGAGCACAGTCAGTCTGTCGACATGTCGAGTTGCGCCTGTTGTTGGAACAAGATGATCGCCCCCCGGGCCGGGGCCGTTCGTGTGCTGTATCGAGACCACGGCGTCCGAGACATGGCGCTGGCGTCTACCGACGATGCCGGCCAGCATTGGTCGCTCGATGGCGCGGTCGGAACGTTCAATTGGGAGTTCCCCGGTTGCCCCCATGTTGGTGGCGGGCTCGCAGTGGCGGAAGACGCGGAAGACAGTGACGACGGTGCCGAGCAGCTGCACGCCCTGGTCTGGACCGGTCATGAGCAGCGACACGGTCTCTACTGGGTCCGGTCGGACGACGACGGCGGCACCTGGACCGAGCCGCGCCCGATGGGCGGCGAGTTGGCCCGACACGCGGACCTGGGTGCTTCGGGTCGGACCGTGGTGGCTGCCTGGGATGAGGGCCGCGCCATCTGGGTCTCGGTGTCTCGCGATCTCGGAGACGGATGGAGCGAGCCTCGCCGGCTGTCGGCTGAAGGCCTCGTCGCTTCCCACCCGGTCGTCATCCGCACCCATGACGCGTTCCGGCTGTTCTGGACCGAGCGCGACGAGACCGGTCGGATGCACTGGATGTCGTATCTGCTTGCCGACGAAGATGAACAGGCCCCGCAGGCGACCAGCGGCGGGGCCGGGCAGTAGCAAGTCCACCAGCCCGCTATCTACCTGACCGGTCTTTCGATTGGTGAGCCTGATCCACTTCGGCACGCTCAGTTTCCTTCCTCCACGCTGAAGCCGTAACGCCCGACGAGTTTGTGCCGACGACGTCCGCGTGACGATGGCAGCTCGCCCTTCTCGCTTCCTCAACTGTGTTGACCTCTCCTGACACCATCCTGACCATCCGTGACGATCCTTGCCTATCCTTGACAGGGTGAATCTATATATGTAGATTCATGTATATGAAAGAGGCGAGTGCTTTGTTCCGCCTCTTGGGTGACGAAGCGCGCCTGCGGTTGTTGCGGCTACTCGCAAAGGAGCGGCTAAACGTGAGCGAGTTGACCGCTGTGCTGGGCATCGCCCAATCCGGTGTGTCGAGACACCTCGGTCTGCTGCGTGATGCCGGTCTCGTGACCGAAGAGCGAGAGGGCGGTTTCACGTTCTTCCGCGCTACGCAGGAGGAGAAAGATCGGCGACTGGCGCCGGTCTGGACGCTGCTTCGGACACGCTTCCGCGGTGCGAGCAGGGACCCGCTGGTGCGCGGCGATGAGGCCCGCCTGCGCGACGTTCTGCGACGTCGCCTGGAGAACGTAGAGACGCATGGCGGCGAGTTGGGCGCCGGGGTGCGTCAGGTGGTACCGGGGCGCAGCTGGGCCGCTTGGTCGCGTGGGCTCGGGCTGCTGCTGCCACCGCTCACCGTCGGCGACCTCGGATGTGGCGAAGGCTACCTGACCTTCGAGATTGCCCGATGGGCGGGCCGGGTGGTCGCCGTGGATCGCTCGGCGCGTGTGCTGGAGCGAGCCCGCAGGCTGGCAGCGCGCCGACGGATCGGCAATGTAGAGTGGCGCCGGGGCGAGATCGAAAAGCTCCCGCTCGACACCGGTGCGGTCGACGTGGCGTTGTTGTCACAAGCGCTCCATCACGCCCACGACCCGCAGCGGGCGGTTGCGGAGGCGACACGGGTGGTGGTTGACGGGGGCCGGGTGTTGGTGCTCGATCTGCGGGCCCACAACAAGGAATGGATGCGGGAGCGTCTCGGTGATCGGTGGCTCGGGTTTGGCACCGAGGCGGTCATCGAGATGATGGATAAGGCGGGTCTGGTCGACGTCCGCGCGCGGCCGGTCACCGACGACACCGAACACGATCCGTTCGGTGTGCTGGCCGCCGTCGGGACGAAGCCGCGCCGGGGAGACGACGCCGTGAAGGAAACCGGACAGCGATGACTGAGGAAACGAACGTGACCACCGGCGACACGCCGGCGCGTCCGGACGGCGCCGCCACGCGTCGCCAAATCGAGACCCTGCTGGGCGAACGCATCCTCGTGATGGACGGCGCCATGGGGACGATGATTCAGCGTCACACGCTCGATGACGCGGATTTTCGTGGCCCGCGCTTC
>JASLOY010000415.1 GCA_030745255.1 Vicinamibacterales bacterium | reverse complement strand
ACGGTCCAGCTGCAGCAGATCTGGCGCGACGAGATCGGGTTGACCGACCGGTGCACCTCCTGCCACGTCGGCATGGGCGCGGCGACGCCGCTCGACAACGGCGGGTCGCTGTACGGGCGCCACCCGGAGGTCGGCCACAACCTCACGCAGATGGGCTGCACGGTCTGCCACCGCGGAGAAGGACGGGCCACCAGTCGACTAGCCGCGCACGGCGGCGTCGAGCACTGGGAAGAGCCGATGCTGCCGACGCAGTACCTCCAGGCCTCGTGCGGTACCTGTCACGGCGAGGCGGCGCTGATCCCGCCACTGGCACAGCTCGAGCGCGGCAGCTACCTGTTCGAGATCAACGGCTGCCGGGCCTGTCACGTGGTCGACGGCACCGGCGGCGACATCGGGCCGGATCTGTCCGGCGTCGCCCTCAAGGGTTTCGACCGCGAGTGGCAGATCCAGCATCTGCGCGCCCCGACGAGCATGGTCGAGGGGTCGAAGATGATGTCGTTCGGTCACCTCAGCGATGCCGAGATCGATGACATCGTCGCCTATCTCGACACGCTCATCGGTGCGCCCAAGCTCGTCCGTGGCAAGGCGATCGCGGTCGAGCTCGGTTGCCGGGGCTGCCACTCGATCGGCGGTCTGGGTGGCGACATGGCCAATCTCGACGATCTGGCCCGCAAGCCACAGCCGGACTACGACTTCACCAACGTCGAGGGACCGCCCACACTGGACAACTGGCATCGACAGCATCTGCGTACCCCTCAGACGGTGGCGCCCGGTTCGGTGATGCCGCCGTTCGAGTTGCCGGAAGAGCAGGAGGAGGCGCTCATCACCTACATCCTCTCGCTCCGGCGGCCCGAGTTGCCGCTCTCGGAGATTCCGGAGGCGACCCGGCTCGCTCGCATGCAGCAGCGGCGAGACTTCCCGCACGACGGCCCGGCGCTCTTCCGGACGTTCTGCGCGGCATGCCATGGGCTCGACGGCCGGGGCCAGGTGATGGAGTCGCTGGGCACGACCGTGCCCGGCGTCATGAGCCGGGATGTGCACACCGTGTTGTCCGAGGACGCGTTGCGCTACACGCTGGAGCACGGCCGTCCCGGGCGGCACATGCCGGCGTGGAACGGCGGCGACAGCGGGCTGACCGAGGAGGAGATCGACTCGCTGGTCGACTACCTGAGGCAGGCGGTGCCCGAGCCGCCGACGTTCGAGGCGGTCGCGGCGGCCACGGTCGACATGGCACGCGGAGAACGCACCTACAACGGCGATTGCGGGATCTGTCACGGTCGAGACGGCGCCGGCACCGACACGGCCCCGAGCCTGACGAGCCCGGAGTTCCAGTTCCTGGCCGACGACCGCTATCTGTTCACCACGATCACGGAAGGTCGGGTCGGCACTGCCATGCCGGCCAGCCCGAACTACGACGCCAGGACGGTGGCCAGCGTGACAGCGTGGATCCGTGACCTGGGCGGGGCGAACACTGCGCCGGTCCGCGCGCGCGGCCGGGCGATGGATGCGCAGGCCACGGAGATCCTGCGGACCGACCTGGCGAGCTATCGCGCATCAGGTTCTGCCGCCTACGGGGAGGTCATTTTCGAGGCGATGTGCGTGAACTGTCATGGGGTGGCCGGGCGGGGCAACCTGGGCCCGGCCATCGCCAATCCATCGTTCCTCCGCGCCGCCTCCGACGGGTTCCTCGCCGGGTCGATTCTGTTTGGTCGCGGCCAGCGGGCGATGCTGCCGTTTGGCCCCCACGGTCTCGTCCAGCTCGAGGGACGCGAGGTGGGAGACGTGATCGCGTATCTGCGCCAGCTCTCCGTCCAGAAACCTGAGACACCGGGTTTCGCGACGGCCCAGGGCACCGCGGCGCGGGGTCACGAGCTCTATGACGCGTTCTGTGTTGGGTGCCATGGACCAGAGGGGGCGGGCGAGACCGCGCCCGCGTTGAGAAACCCGGCGTTTCTCGACGCGGTCACCGACGGTTTTCTCCAGGCCACGATCATCCGAGGGCGGCGGGGCACCGCCATGCGCCCGTATGCCCGCGGGGGGCAGCTGGAATTGCGGGATATCAACGACATCGTCGCGTACATCCGGAGTTGGCAGGCCGACTGACAAGCACGGGTCGCTTGCCGCAATCGTGCAAGAGAGGAGAAAGCAATGCGTCGACAAAGCCGCCGTAGGTTCTTGAAAGTGACCGCCGCTGGCGGCGCCGGGGTGGCCCTATCGGGTGTGACCGCCTGTGGAGGTCGGCCCGGAGATGAGCTCGTCGCGGCGCTCCCGGCCGACGAGGTCGAAGGCCGCCAGGAGTATCAGGCGCAGTGTCCCTACTGTGGGGTCGGGTGCGCCACGCTGATCCAGGTCGAGAACGGCCGGATCGTCGGCATGGTGCCCGACCAGCAGAGCTCGGTGAACGCCGGCGTTCAGTGCATCAAGGGGCTCACCGCCTGGGAGCCGACCTACGTCGACCGGCTGTCGGCGTGCCTCGTGCGAAAGGACATGTCCAACCCGTTGACCGGCCACGTCTCGGAGACCAAGGGCCGGTTCGACGCCGATGTCTGGCGCGAGGTCACCTACGAGGAGGCGTCCGAGATTGCGAGCCAGCAGATTGCGGCCATCGTCCAGGAAAAAGGAGGGAACTCGGTCGGGCTCTATGGCAGCGGTCAGCTTACGCTCGAGGGGCAGTATCTCGAGAACAAGTTCATGAAAGGCGTGCTCGGCTCCAACACCATGGAGGCCAACGCGCGCATGTGCATGACGTCGGCCGTCACCGCCTACATCGGGTCGCTCGGCAGCGACACCCCCCCGGGGTGCTATGAAGACATCGAGCTGTGCGACTTCATCTCGTTCTGGGGCCACAACCCCAGGGAGGCGCACCCGATCGTGTACTGGCGCGCCGCCGACCACAAGGAGCAGAACGGTATTCCCACGCTCGTGGTCGACCCGCGGCGAACAGACACGGTGCAGGGGTTCGAGGAGATCGACGCCTCGAACAGCTACCACGCGCCGGTCATCAACTCCGACATCGCCTTCCTCAACTCGATCGCCTACGTGCTGATCACCGAGCACGAGGACGTCATCGCCTACGACCTGTTGCGGCAGTATGTCGAAGGGTGGGAGGAGTACATCGAGGGGATCAGGCAACGCTACAGCCCGGAGCAGACCCAGAGCATGACCGGGCTCGAGCCCGCCTTCGTGCGGACCATCGCCGGGCACTGGGCCGACGCCACCCGCAAGGGCAACGAGCGCGGCTCCGGCGGCGTGGTCACCTACTGGGGCATCGGCTACAACCAGTCGATGCACGGGCAGCACAACGCTTGGAGCATCGTCAACCTGCACCTGCTGACCGGCAACATTGGCCGGCCCGGCGCCTGCCCGTTCTCGCAGACCGGCCAGCCGAACGCGATGGGGGAGCGGCTCACCGGCGGTCTGACCGGCCGGCTGCCGTTCAACATCGGGCTGAACGACGAGCCGCATCGCGCCTGGATGGCGGAGCAGTGGGGCATTCCGCAGAGCGATCTGGACACCGTCGCGACACAGGCCAACCCGGGGATGGCGATCGGGATGCTCGAGCGTGCGATGAAGGAAGAGCTGCACGCGATGTTCTGGATCTACGCCACCCACATCGATCTACCGGAGACCGACACGCTCGTGCGGCCGGCGATGGAGCGCTGCTTCATCATCTCGCAGGACATCTACCAGCACGCGCCGAACCTGCTCTACTCCGACGTGGTCTTCCCGGCGGCGACGTGGGGCGAGTGGTCGGGCGGCGTCTACATCAACTCCGAGCGCCGCCTCTACGTCACCGACGGCCTCGAGAAGGCGCCGGCCATGACGGTCGAGGGCAAGGAGGCCAGGGACGAGCACGGCAAGCCCGTCCTCTGTAAGCCGGATATGGACATCGTCATCGACAAGGCCATC
>JASLOY010000414.1 GCA_030745255.1 Vicinamibacterales bacterium | reverse complement strand
TTGAGGGTCGGATCGACGTGCTGGCCGGCCTCACCATCGCCGCCAGCGGCGCCGCCGTGCTGTTTCTCGGCATTTAGCCGGCTTGGGCAGCTTGGTCGCTTCGGCCACCATCCTTAGGGTGTATGTGCCGATCCCACCCAATATCTAGCGGTTCACACTTGACACGCTGGCGTGCGCTGTTCATAGTGGTCTGGCGGCGTCGAGGCAATCGGATGCGCCGCCGATCCTTATTTGCCGCGTGCCCAGGCGCGGAAGAGGAGAACAGTCCGGCTCGACGGGCTGTGGGCGAGAGCACCCACGTAGCGTGGGCTGCCGGCCGGCGACATCGGGTCGCGGGTGTCTGCCCTAACTGCTATGACTTCAACTGAGTACCGGCGTCTTCGGCGTCTGCTGCAGCGGGAGCGTCAGAAGGGCCTGTTGGCGGTTGATCAGCTTATCGATCCGGCGAGACGTGCAGCCGAGCGGGACGACCCCACTCGAGGCCGAGTAGGTGAGGACACCCATCGCTCCGCCGACGCGCGCGACGCCGGAGAGTGGGGCGTCGCCCGCAGGGCGGGGCGACTCGTTGAAAGTCGCACGACACCCTGATCGGGTCAGTGGCGCGCCTAGCCGGAATGTCGGCTATAATGTGGCCACGTTAGCGGACGGGCGGTAGCGATGACCCAGAGTGCGGATCGACCCTTCGGCATGACCAATTCCGTTAGACGCGGAGGGGCGCGCCGGGACGACAGCGGGGTCCTCGTTCCGAGACGCTGCACGCTCGAAGGCTTCACCGCCGAGGTGAAGCAGACCGAAGGACTGTATCTGCGCGATCTCGACCCCATCACCACCCTGCGGGTCCAAACCCTGAACACACTCTACGAGATCACGGTGCCGCGGCCACCGCGGGCCGTCGTGCTCGTGCGGGGCGGTCGGTTCTTTCCCGAGACGACCGAAGCGAGCTTCGGCGGTTCGAGTTTCGGTGGGAGCTGCCTGAAGCTCGCCTGGTTCGGTGTCGGGCTCCACATGGAGTTCCACTATTCCGGCGGCTGGATAATCACCTCGCGCGTGCGTTCAATCAACGTGCTCGACGCCGCCTCTCTCCCCGGTCCGTTCTAGAGCATCCGGACCCGGCTCCGCGGTCGCTCTCCAACAGTGCTGTACGACGTTGTCCTCATCGTCATCGGGCTCGGTCTGGTGGCCAAGGGCGGGAACCTGTTCGTCGACTCGAGCATCTATATCGGCAAGGCGCTCCACATACCCCGGTTTGTCATTGGTGGCACGCTGGTCAGTCTGGCAACGACGACACCCGAGCTGGTGGTGTCGGCCATGGCCAGTAGCGTCGGCGATTCCGGCATCGCGCTGGGCAATGCCATCGGCTCCTGCATCTGCAACATTGGTCTGATTGTCGGAACCGTCGCCTTGCTGACGCCGGTCGAAGTAGAGAAGGGCGACTTCTTCAGACGGGCCGCCTGGATGGCGTCTGCCGCGGTGCTAGTGGTCGTCTTCACCTGGGATCGCACGCTCAGCAGACCATTGGCAGCGGTGCTGCTGACGCTGTCGTTCGCATATCTGGCATGGGACTACCTCGGCATCCGCCGTCAGCGCGCGGAAGCCGTCAACGGGGAGGCGCCGGACACGAACGGGCTGACCAAGGAGATCTCGCTGTTCGCGCTCGGTGCCATCCTGATCGTTGTCGGTAGCCGGCTCCTCGTCGACTCGGGGCAGTCGCTGGCGGCGGCGCTTGGCGTGCCGTCGATCATCATCGGCTTGTCGGTGGTGGCCATCGGGACGTCACTGCCGGAGCTCGTCACGGGGGTGTCGGCGGCGCGGAAAGGCGTGCCGGACCTGTCGCTTGGCAACATCATCGGCGCGAACGTGCTCAATCTCTATCTCATCGTCGGGCTGTCGGGCACGATCAACCCACTGACACTCGACCGCTTCACCCAGTTCTATTCCTACGGCTGGCTCGCCGTGTTCTTCGTGGCCGTCATCGGGCTGGTCGCCAGGGTCGGCCGCTTCCACCGCAGCGGCGGCCTGCTCTTGGTGGCGCTCTATGTCATCTATGTTATCGGCCTCGTCATTGTTCCGTTTCTAGGATGACGGGTGGCCTGTTGTAGCGCTCCCCGATTCGGCAGCTCCCACCAGACCCGCGTCCTCAAAAGAATCGCGTCACCTCCAACTGGACATGATCGTCGGCGCTGAAGCCGTACATGAAGTCCGAGCGGGGCACCCCCACAAAGCTGCGCAGCTCGAGGCTGACACGCCAACGGTCGCCGATGCGGCGGCTGCCTTCCAGGTTGATCAGGCTGGCGCCGGTCTTGCGGTCGACGATGACACCCGACAACAGCTCGGTGCCGGCGACGTCGTTGAGCGCGAGCCGTGTGGCGGCAAACAGATCGTCTTCAAACGGCGACAGGGCGAGGGCGCCCCGCTCATCGAAGAGATACTCGGCCAGCAGACCCAGGTCGACGCCTGTGCCAAACAGTCCGGCCACGGTGTACTCGAGACCGCCCGTTAGGGCGGCAAACCGGTCGCCCTGGCCGACACGATTGAGCAGCTCGAGTTTCCAGAGCCAGGCGCCTCGCACGAGAGACAGGTCGAGGCTGGTCTGGTCGATCTGATCGTAGCGCGGCACGATGACGTCCAGTCCCGCCGCGTCCGCGCCGATGAGAAAGCTCGGTTCTCTGCCGGTGCCATGAAAGTGGGCGACACCGAGGTCCACGTCTCCCAGGACATGCGACCATCGGGCCGCCACGTCGACGTGTCGTTCTTCGGCTCCAGATTCGAATTGGGTCAGCTCGGTGGCGATGCGCGCGGGGAACCGCAGGCGGCCATCCGGGCCTGAAAAAGTTCGTGTGCGGAAGCCCGGCAGGAGGAAGAGATCGACGATGCCCCAGGGGCGATTGAGCGCGACGTTGACCATCGGCTGGCCGAGCCGGTCCTCGCCGTCGATGTTCTCCACCAGATCGATCTGGTTGATGACGTCCACGAGATGCTGCGACTCGGTCACTCCCCAGAACACCTTGCCAACACCGAGCCGCAGCTCCCACGCGCGCGCGGCGTACTGCCACTGGAGCTCACGGATGTCGACGTGCGTGCGTTCGGAGTCTGTCTGGTCCAGTCGGGCATACGGGGTGACCAGCAAGCTCTGGC
Source organism: Vicinamibacterales bacterium (assembly GCA_030745255.1). Taxonomy (GTDB): domain Bacteria; phylum Acidobacteriota; class Vicinamibacteria; order Vicinamibacterales; family UBA8438; genus NP936. Next base: position 784 of record JASLOY010000414.1, on the reverse strand, counting down.
TTGCCGACTCGATGTAGAGCTCGGGCTGCAACATCAGCGACGCCGAGCTGCGAGGCTGCCTCGGAAAGAGCGGCGTCTGGAAGTAGCCGCGCCACTCTACCGCGACCTGGCCGGATACCTCCTGCGCGTCTGCGGGGGCCACCAGCAGCGCCAGCGCGACGAGCGCCCCATGCGTGAGCCGCGTGATCATCTCCGCACCCCCGCACGGCGCCATTCGCCCCGGGCGCGGCTCATCGCACCCGTTTGAGGCTTGCCGTCGTGAAGTCAGCCGCGTCCGGACCGGTCTGCAGTCGCTGCGTCTGCCAGACCAGGCGGGTGCGTTTGCCGGTCTGGTGATTGACCATCGACATGGTTTTCGGTCGCCAGAAGCGGTCAAGATGCTGCTCGAAATCGGTCACGGTCAGCGTCTTGAGCAGCGAGTCACGACCGCGGGCGTAGAACTCGACCTTCCACACGCGGTACTCCTCGGTGTCGAGCCAGACCAGCTGCCGCGAGTACCCGGACTTCGGATCGACGGGATCGCGCTCGACGACGAAGCAGGCGATCGTCTGGTAGTCGTCGCCGGGGCAGGCCTCGTCACGGGTCCAGCGATAGGTGTATTTCTCCACCTCTTCGCTCGACAGATCCTCGTAGGCGAACTCGCTGCCCATGAACGACCCGGAGCGATTCGCCGAGCTGATCCGCTTCACCCGTTTCAGGGCCGGCAGATAGAGCCACTGGTCGTCCGGCTCGGTTTTGTGCGTGAAGGTCAGCATCGCCGTGCCCTTGACGTCGCGCGGGGTGT
>JASLOY010000413.1 GCA_030745255.1 Vicinamibacterales bacterium | reverse complement strand
TTTACCTTGATTTTCGCCTTCTGGTAGCCCTGCTCGAACGACCGTCGCACCTTGTCGACCAGTTGCCCGGGGTTGTCCTGGATGCCGATCGAAATCCCAGTCGCGATCTGCGGGCGCGTGCCGCCCAGTAGCGTGGCGAGACTGATCTCCTTGCGTTGGGCTGCCAGCCCCCAGACCCCCATTTCGACTGCCGCCTTCGCCATGAGATGCCCGCGCAGTCCGGCGTCGAGCCGTGGCGGTATCGCCTCGGGTCCGACGAGCGGCACACCGAGCACTCGCGGGGCGATCCATTCGCGAATGGCGAGCCATGCGGTGTCGATCGTCTCGGGAGAAAAGTTAGGCTGTTCGCCGGCTACGCATTCCGACCACGCCGTCACCCCGTCGGCATCACGCGTCTCGAGTATCAGGATGCGTCGCAAACTGGCGGTGCCGGACGAGATCTGGAACGGTTCGACCAGCGGCATCTGGATTTCCCGCAGCGTGATCGACCGGAGGTGGAGCGTCACGAGCGGTCCACCGCAGTGTCCACGGTGTAGAACCAGCGCCCGCTGCTCGCCTCCGTGTAGACTCCGGTCACGCGGGCGTGACGGATGTTGAGGTAGGTCGTGAACGCTCGGCGCAGACACTGTTGCCAGTGCCCGGCACGTGCGGGTTTGGCAGTCTTGAGACGTTCGACATCCGGCGGCAGCTCCACGCGTACCCACGCCGCGTCGGGCAGTGGCCTGTCGTGGAACGGGCCGGTTGCGTCGATCGTGACGATAGGGCCCGTGCGCGCCGCATCCGGTAGGCCAGGCGGCTTCCCTGCAAGCACTTGCTCAACAGTTGGGTCCCGCAGGAGCCACTCGACGATGAAGCGGTCGGTGTCGAGTCCGCGGTGTAACCGGCTGCCGGTGTTGCCGTACATGTCGGACACGTACTCGATCGGACACGCCCCGAGGGTCGTGAGGTTGAGCTGCGCGTTGCGCGCCACCAGCGGGTCGAAGGTCCAGTAGACCCGGTCGATACCGACGGCGAGCAGCAGTTCGCGCTGGTGCAGCTTGAGACGCCGGGCCAGCCCGAGCCGTCGCGCCTCCGGCCGCACGGCGAGCATGTCGGACCAATGCGCAGTTACACCGTCGCGCACGCCGCTGATTCCGAAGACGAAGCCGAGCAGCCGTCCGTCGGTTTCGAATGCGCCAGATGCGACCCCGCCAACCTGCTGCGAAACCATCAGGATGGTGGCCGGAACGACGTCGACGAAGTCTGGGCCCCAGATGTCCCGTTGTAGCGCGACACACGCTTCGTGCTCTGCACGCGTCTCGAGCGGGCGGATGGTAATCGGGTCGTCTGACACGGGGGGTAGCATACCGCCGTTGAGCGCTATCGCAGATCGGCGAGCGAGATCGGTTCGGTGAGGTAATCGACGAGCTCCCGATGCCACCAGTCGCCGGTCTCCATGCGCTCGGCCGGTGTCGTGAAGCGGTAGTCGTAATACGCCAGGCGAAGATACCGCGGCGGCCCGCTCGCAAACGCGGCATCGCCTACCAGCGCGGTCACCGCCGGCGCCGCTTCGAGCAGCCGCATCATCAGCGGCGACAGCCAGTAGCCGGCGCCCCGTGGGTCGAGCGCGGCAAACCAGAGCTGCCAGTCGAGGCGCGGCTGGTGCGGCGCTACGAGCCCGGGACGCCGCTGCGGGTCGCCCGGTTTCCACCGCAGATCCCAGTCGGTCCACCGTGACCCGTCCATGCTCCCTTCGATCACGATTTCGGGGCGCTCGACCGTCATCTCCCTGAACAGCCCGTAGCCGTTGACCGACCGGAACGGCTCTGCCAGGCCGACGACGGAGTCGGACCAGGAGAGGTCGATACTCGGTCGCCCGCTGCGCGAAACGGTGTCTGCGATCTCTCGCGCGAAGGTGAGGCCCCCGAGCGCAATCAGCGCCATCGCCACGGCGGTCGCCAGACTCCGGCGTAACCCGGCGGCGGAAGCAGGCTGCGGCGCCTGGGAACCGCTCATACGCGCAGGCTTGGCGCGCAAGAACGGCAGCAGTCGCCTCCATCCATGATCATCGACCAGCGTCAGACACAGGACGACCGACAGCATCGAGAAGAAGCCGTAGTTGCCTGTAATGCCGATCGCGACTTGAAGCAGCACCAGTCCGGCACAGGCCCACAGCCGAGTGCGGCGGAACCGTTGCGGCAGGAAGATCGCCCACGGCAGCAGCAGCTCGATCACATACATGCCGCCAGCCGACAGGCGATGTATCCAGACGGGCAGCTGATGGGCATGCCAGCCGGTCCACAGCGGCAGAGGCTGTGTCTCGTAGTGATATGTCAGAGCCGTCCAGTCGGCCCAGGTCGGGTCGCCGCTTGCAAGCTTGGTGATGCCTGAGAGAAACATCAGCCGGAAGAGCAGCCACCAGAGCAGCCAGCGGCCGAGTGGCGAAGGTGGGTCTACGGTGGCGAGCGTTGGCCGCCAGCCGCGTGGGGCGTAGAAGAAGGCGAGCAAGCCGATCTCGAGCAGCAGACTGTCCCACTGGAACTCGAGGAAGGTCTGACCGCCGACCGTCAGTGACAGGTAACTCACCCACAGCAGCGCCAGCACGGCCGCCGGCGCGATGCCTGCAACGAGCAGCGCCGCCAGCCCGGCTCCAAACCAGCAGAGCAGGGTCAGCGAAGGGTCGTTCGATGAGACCCACAGCAACGTTGGATAGAGACGATAGGCTTGCGCGCCATAGGTATCCAGCACGCGGTCCAGATACGGACCAACAGGTAGGATGCCGCCGGCGCCCACCAGTCCAGTCACCTGGGTGGCGAGCGACGCGAACGCGATGAAGTAAATGAGACCGAGCAGCCGCAGAAACACCCAGCGTGAGAGAAAATAGGAGGGTGAACCGCTCATGCGCAGGACACTAAACGAGGGAAGTACGTGAGACAAGCCAACCAAGGTGGTCGTGTCGTGACAGCGGACGGACGGTGGGCTGTCGGCCGCCTAGTCGCATGGCTCGTCATGATGCTGGTGAGCGTCGTGGCGGCCGTGCGTACCCAGGGGCCGGAGTTGCCGGCCGATCCGTGGGTCGAGTCACGAGCGCCCGGTCTGTTTGGCGATGCCGGCATGGCGTTCGCGCAGGAATGGGACGTGGCATATCGCGTCGACGCGACAGTGCGGCTGCCGCTCCTGATCGCGGCGATTCCGATTGTCTCTCGCGAGAGCGTCGGGGTGACGACCTTTTCGGCGCGCGACTTCACGCCAGACCTGCGCACGGGTGTCCGAGCCTACGAGTTCTTCGCGGCGTCGTTCCCGGAGCGGGCGCGTGGGTTGAATCGGCTCGGTTTCCTTCGAGAAGCGGTCATCGTCGCGAGCACGGGCGTCACCGAGACGGCTCAGTTCGGGGTCATCTCTTCGGAGCGCGAGGACACGATGGCGAAGGCGGACCGCGTGCTCGACAACGACGCCGAGCTGTTGCCCTATTCCGTCATTGACAGCTTGATTACCGCCGAGGCCGCCGACAGTCGCGTGCTGCAGCTGCTCATGTCTGGGCAGTGGGACACCGCCGCCGGGCTGTACGACGAGGTGCGTCCGCAATGGGACGACGAAGATCCGACGTATGCCAGGCATCTCTCGAATGAAGAACAAACTGGGTATGAGATGCCGTTGGCCTTCCTCAGCGGGCTCCAGGCGAGCCTGCAGGGTGTGGCGAACGCCGTGGCGGCGGGTGAAGACCCGCGGCGCGCGCACCGGTATCAATCCTACGTCCACAATGGCCGGCTGTTGCGATTCGACCTGCGCAAGGTCGCACGCGATGGGGACCGCACCGCCGAGTACGCGGCCGCCGGGTGGCTCGAGAACCCTGCAGCGCTGCGGCGGCTCGAGTACCGCCTGCGCGATGCGCGCGGGAAAGAGGTGGACCGTTTCAAACTTTGGGTGGAGCTGCGGGCCTCGGACCC
>JASLOY010000412.1 GCA_030745255.1 Vicinamibacterales bacterium | reverse complement strand
AGATAGAGCCAGGCCGATTCGCCGGTGGCGCGAGCAGAAAAGGCCGCGACCCAGTAGCCCAGCCGCTTTCCGCCAACGTAGTAGTCGCTGAGCGAGTCGACGCGCCGCGAGGCCAGTACGCCGAGCAGGAGCAGCACGCAGAAGTAGACGACGATGATGGCGTAGAGCATGATCGTGGCTGGGGGGACCGAAGCTCGATTCTGCGGATTCTATCGCTCGTCCGACTGTGACGTCGCGTCTTCCGGTGTCTCGCGCGCGTGTCGTGGAGCTGTCGCTGCGGGCAGCCGACCGGCCTGCTGCAGTGCGCGGCGCAGAATAAAGTCGATCTGACCGTTCACGCTGCGCAGCTCGCCGGCCGCCCAGCGTTTCAACGCCGCCAGGACCTCCGGGTCGGTGCGTAGCAGGAACGGTTTGCGTGCCGCCATCGGGCGCCAGCTCTTTCCGGTTCGTGGTCGCGTCCGTGTGTGACGCTACTGATACAGCGACCCGGTGTTCAGCACCGGCTGTGTGCCCTTCTCGCCGCACAGCACGACAAGCAGGTTGCTGACCATGGCCGCCTTGCGCTCTTCGTCCAGCTCTATGATGTGCCGGCTCGACAGCTTCTCGAGCGCCATCTCCACCATGCTGACCGCGCCCTCGACGATTTGGGTCCGCGCCGCGATGATGGCGCCGGCCTGCTGCCGCTGGAGCATTGCCGAGGCGATCTCCGGCGCATACGCGAGGTGGGTGATACGCGCCTCGAGGACCTTCACGCCCGCCTTGTGGAGACGGCTCTGAATCTCGGTTTTCAGCTTCCCGGCGATCTCGTCGGTGTTGCCTCGCAGCGACAGCTTTCCCTCTTCGTGGGTGTCATATGGATACTGGGTGGCCAGATTGCGGACCGCCGACTCGCTCTGCACGTGCACGTAGTTGACGTAGTCGTCCACCTCGAAGCTGGCTTCCCCGGTGTCGACCACTTTCCAGACGACCACCGACGCCATCTCGATCGGGTTGCCCTCGGTGTCGTTGACCTTCGAGCGCTCGGTCTCGAAGTTGCGGACCCGTAGCGAAATCGCTCGCTTCGTGTAGAACGGGTTGGCCCAGCGCAGGCCAGAGTCCTTGGCGGTGCCGATGTAGCGGCCGAACAGCTGCAGGACGCGGCCCTCATTCGGGTTCACCACGAACAGCCCGGCGAGCAGGAAGAAGACGAGGATGAACAACAGGCCGTGCGCGATTATCTGCATCACGTGCTCGTCCGCGCCGTCCAGGAGGGCGAACACGAAGAAGAGGATGTTCAGGGCGAGCGCACCCAGCAGAACGAGCAGGACGATCCAGCCGGACGGAGCGGCAAACGGCTTCTCCTTGATCATGACGTCCCTCCTGTTGATTACAATATGATATCACTATGAAATCATACGCTCAACAGGCGAATCTATTCGCTGGGCACAAAGGCGCGTGGGAGCGAGCAGGCCAGAGCGAGCCGGAGCGGCAAAGGCGTTCCAGCGGCCGCTGGTTTGTCAGCGCGCGGGCCGCGAATCCGTCTTGGAGCGGCAGTGAGCGCCCAAAGCCGGTTGCCTGCAGCCTGAAGCCGGCAGGCTGGGGGGCCTCAGCAGACTGCTACCCGAGAACCGTGCGGATCGCGTCGCTCAGGATTTCCACGGTGCGGTCGAGCTGGTCGTCGGTGATGACGGCGGGTGGCGCGAGCACGTAAGTGTCGGCTTTGATCCGGCTGAACAGGCCAAGCCGCGCCGTCTCCTGGAGCACCCGCGGTCCTACCTTGTCGCCGGCGGGGAAGCTTTCTTTGGTGGACCGGTCTGCCACGAGCTCGACGGCGCACATCAAACCCTTCCCGCGGATGTCGCCGACGTGAGGGTGGTCTCCGAGCGCGGTCCGAAGCGAGGCGAGCAGCCGTGTCCCCTTGTCCGCGCACTGGCCGGGCAGGTCCTCATCCTCGATGATCCGCAGGTTGCGTATGGCGACCGCGCATCCCACGGGATGGGCCGAATAGGTGTGGGCGTGCATCCAGGCTCGACCATCGTCGTCAAGCGTGGAAGCGATCGTGTCGCTGATGCCGATGCCGCCGAACGGGATGTAGCCGGAGGTGATTGCTTTGGCGAACTGCACGATGTCGGGCTCGATGTGCCAGTGGTCGAGCGCGAACAGTGTGCCTGTGCGGCCAAATGCGGTGATGACCTCATCGGCCACCAGCAGCACGTCGTATTGGTCGCAAATCTCCCGGATGCGAGAAAAGTAGTCATCCTGCGGGACGATGACACCGCCGGCGCCTTGCACCGGTTCGGCGAGGAACATCGCCACGGTATCCGCTCCTTCACGCAGTATGGCCTGCTCGAGCTCGTTGGCCGCGGCGATTCCCTGGCTCACGCCCGGCGGGGCGTCGTAGCGATACGGGTAGGGTGAGGGGATGTGGACGAAACCGGGGACGCGCGGTTCGAACAGCGGCCAGTAGGCGCTCAATCCGGTGGCGCTCATCGCCGCCAGCGTGACGCCGTGGTAGCCCTCGATGCGTGAGATGACTTTGGTCTTGTCTGCCCGGCCGCGCAGCTTCCAATAGGCGCGCGCCATCTTGATGCTGCTCTCGGTCGCTTCGCCGCCGCCGCTCGTGAAGAAGAAGCGGTTGATCGAGCTATAGGTTAGGCCCGCGAGATGCTCGGCAAGCTCGATCGCCCGTTCGTTGGAGCTGCCCGTGTAGCCGGACGCGTAGGCGAGCGTTTCGCACTGCGCGCGTGCCGCCTCAGCCAGCTCGCGTCGGCCGTGACCGGCCAGCACGTTCCACAGACCGGCGAGGCCGTCGATGTACTCGTGCCCGTCGGCGTCGGTCAGCAGGGCGCCCTCGCCCTTGACCCAGACTCGGGCTCCCTGCTGCGCGACGGTGCTGTGTAGCGGATGAATCAGATGCGCGGTGTCTCGTGCGATGAGGTCTCTCGTGCTCACAGCTACATCCGGTGGGCGCGCCCGGCGTGGCAGCTCGCGTCCGGAGAGCCCGACCGAGCTGTCGCGTGCAGTCTCGCGCTAGTTCGTGCGGAAATAGGACCCGTTGCCAAGGCGTTGGAACGGGCCGCCGTCGGTCGAGAACTCCTCGGTCACCGTGAACGACACGTCGGAAATCGTCTGCGTCACGCGCTTGAGCACGTAGACGTGGCCATCGGCCTCGACCGGCGCGGTCAAGAAGGTAATGGCGATCGGGCTGGTCCAGTTCCCGATGGCCACCAGTTGCTGGCCGGTCGACAAGTGCTCCTGCCACATGACGGCTTGGATGTCCTCATCGAAACCGATCGTCCAGGTTTCCTCGTAGGCTTCGCCATACACGTCCCCGTTCACCCGGCCACGAACGAATGGTGCATTTGGCAGGTCGGTGAACGTCACGGTACCGCTTCGTGTGCCGATGCTGAGCGGCGGAAACTCGCCTCCGGTGTAGTCGAACCGCCACTGCCCGGTGAAATACCCGATGCGCGGCTCGACCTGCGGCTGCGGCACTTCGGACCGCCGGCCACGTTTGAGCTCGATGTCGACGTCGAACCCATGGTCGCCCAGCGTGACGCGTCCGCCGCCTGAGAGCACCTGGTTGTCTCGCGTCAGGCTGTAGACGAGCGCAAGGGGCCCAAACGCGGTCTCGGTGGCGCCTTCGACCGTGACTTGCACGTCGTCTGTCTCGACCGTGGCCAATCGGATCTCGCTGTTCGGGCCGAATCCGGTCAACAGTCCGCTGTAGGCTCCGTCCTCGCTCACGAGGGTGAGGATGATATTGGTGTCGTCCCCCCCGGGGGTGGTCAGCATGCCTCGCCAGCTGCCTGCCCACGGGTCGCGCTGGGCCATTGCCGGAGTGGCGAGCAGCAGTGTCACAATCGTGGCGGCGACCGCGCAGCCGAGCTGTCGTAACATCGTCCTCTTCTCCCAAGCGTGTCGCACGCGTTGACCTGTTCGGGTGTGGCTCCG
>JASLOY010000411.1 GCA_030745255.1 Vicinamibacterales bacterium | reverse complement strand
TGTCGAGCACGATCACCAGCATATTCGGGTTGTAGCGTAGGGTGTGCACCCAGTGACCCGCCCCGATGGAAAAGCAGTCGCCGTCGCCCATTACCGTGAGCACCCTCAGGTCCGGGCGTGCCAGCTTCACGCCCATCGAAATCGGCAGGGCACGCCCGTGGATGCCGTGGAAACCGTAGGCCTGCAAGTAGTGCGGCAGACGGCTCGAGCAACCGATGCCGGAGACGGCCACCAGGGTTTCCGGGTCCACCTGCTCGTCGCGCAACAGTTCCTGAATCGCCAGCAGCACGCTGAAGTCGCCGCAGCCCCTGCACCAGCGCGGCGTCTCGGTTTCATAGTCCTCGATCGAATGCGGGTAGATCTGACACGCCGCGCTCAGGAAGTCGTCCATGGCGGTCGGCTTCATCAGCTCGCGCTCCTGCGCGGTGTGGTTCGGTCGGGACGGGAACCCGGGCTGGTCACGGGCGCCGCGAGTCGGCTCACCTCGGCCATGATGACGTCGTGCACCTCGTGCGGCATGAACGGTCGGCCCGGTACGCGCGTGAAGCAGTCCACGTCCACCAGCGTCTGAGCCCGCAGCACGACCGCGAGCTGGCCATAGCGCCGGCTCTCCTCGTCGATGAGGGGGTCGCCCCATTCGTCGCTATAGTTGAGCTCGATGGTCATCACCTTGCGGAAGCGGGAGAACGTGTTCTTCAGGCCGCGCGGCAGGGGATTGAGAAACTGCAGGTTCAGCGCCGACACGCTGGCACCCTCGGTCCGGGCACGATCAACCGCCTCTTCGATGGCCCCGCGAGTGCTGCCCCAGCCCACCACAAGCAGGTCGCCGGAGTCCTCGCCGTAGACCGGGCGGAGGCGCAGGACCTTCTGCAGCGTCGCAAGCTTGCGGCTGCGCATGCGGTGCCCCTCCTGGTTGGAGGGAGCGTCGTAGCCCACCTTGCCGTCACGAGCGTGGTTGAGCCCGGTGATGACCGACGTGCCGCCGGGCTGGCCGGGGATGACACGCCGCGACAGCCCGGTTGTCGCATCCCAGTCGAACGGCCGCGTACCGGGAGGCACCGGACTCTGGTCCGGCGGCGGCGGAAGCGCATCGGCCGACAGCGCCGGACGCGGGAACAGCTGCTGACCGGTCGCCAGATTGGCATCGGACAGCACGATCACAGGCATGCGGAACTCCTCGCCCAGCCGGCGCGCCGTGCCCATGACCTCGAAGCACTCCTCGACCGTGCTGGGTGCGAGCACGATCTTGGGCGCATCGCCTGGTGCGCCATACAGCGCGTGCAGCAGGTCGCTCTGCTCGATCTTGGTGGGCAGGCCCGTGCTGGGACCGCCGCGCTGGACATCCACGATCACAAGCGGGGTCTCCGTCATGGCGGCCAGGCCCTGGAACTCTGTCTTGAGGGCCATCCCCGGGCCGGAGGTGATCGTGAGCGCGGAGATGCCAGCATAGTTGGCGCCCAGGGCCACACCGATAGCCGCGATCTCGTCCTCGGCCTGGTGAACGATGCCCCCGAACGACTCGAAGATCTGCGAGAGCGTGTGCGATGCGGACGTCGCCGGCGTGATCGGGTACATCGAGCAAATCTTGAAGCCTGCCGCGATAGCGCCCAGCGCGATGGCAGTGTTGCCGTTCATCACCACGTGCGGTCGCTCCAGGGGTCCGGGGGCGATCACGTATTGCCGGTCCAGATGCTCCGTCCCGTAGCCGTAGCCCGCCTCCATCAGCTGGAGGTTCCGGCGCAGAATGTCCTTGGCTTTCGTGGCGAAGGTCTTGGCGACGGCGTGGCGCAACATGTCCAGGTCGCGGTCGTACAGCGAGCCCAGCACGCCGAGGGCCCACATGTTCGCGCCGCGCCGGGCGTCGTCCACGATCTTCAGTGTCTCCGCCTCCATGGGCAGCTCGACGACGCTGCCGCCACGCTGCCGCACGCCGTCAAGCACCTCATGGTAGCTGCGCCGGATGGCGGGCTCGGCGTGGTTGGCCCACTTCTCCTCGATGAGCACGAGCGCGTCGTTGCCCACCGTACCTGCCTCGATGCGGGACAGCAGCGCCATCTCGTTGAAGGCCAGCACGACGTTGGCGAAATCACCGGCATTGGCGATGGCGGATTCGGCGAGGCGGATACGGTTGCCGCTGGTGGCGCCGGTGGTGTGGGGCGGCGGCTGGATCTCCGAGGGGATCACCTCCACGGTCCACAGGCCGTTGCCCATCATCGCAGAGGCCTCGGCGAAGCAGACGGCGGCCTTCTGCGCGCCCTCGCCGGAGTCGCTCACGATCTCGACGATGTGTTCCTTTACCCGGATTCTGCGCCTAGCACTCATGGTGTTGCTTCATTCGCACCGGGTGATGCGTCCGTTGATGGCCGCATCGGTGGGCAGGACGCCGGCTCGGAAAGAGCCGCTGCCAGGGTCCGTCGCAGGGGTGCCGCGCGCTGATCCTTCGTACCCCACCAACCCGTGTCTCCAACACTATCAAGATCGACCGAGTATGTGCCTTCCAAAACAGCGGACCGAGCCCGGCTCTCAACGGTATTCGTCTCCGGACGTCATGCCCAGAGCGGCCGGCGCCGAGAAATGTAATAGCAGATGATGGAGGACATCGGCTGGCAGCCGGTTTGCTGAACCGAGGACAGAAATCGCAGTTCGCCCCATACTCTCCAGATGTCACAGCCCCAGGTCTCGTCAGCCCCGTCCCATTGGCACACCGAGCGGGTCGACGCCGTCTTCGCCCGTTTCGCCTCGGACCGCTCGGGCCTCACGAGCGCAGAAGCCGGCCGTCGGCTTGATCGCTACGGGGCGAACGTCCTCCAGGCTGCGCCCCCCGTGTCGCCGTGGGCGATTTTCGCCGAGCAGTTCAAGAACGCCCTCATCATCATCCTGCTGGTCGCCACCGGTCTGTCGGCGGTGTCGGGCAGCACGCTCGAGGCGGTCGCCATCGCGGTCATCGTGCTGCTCGCCGTCGGCCTGGGATTCTTGCAGGAGTATCGTGCCGAACGCGCCATCGATGCCCTGCGGCGGATGGCGGCGCCGACCAGCAACGTCTTGCGCGACGGGGAGGCGGTCGTGGTGCCGGCCCGCGAGCTCGTCCCGGGCGATCTGATCCGGTTGGCTGCCGGCGATCGGGTGCCGGCCGACATCCGACTGGTCGACGCGGTCAACCTCCAGGTCGACGAGAGCGCGCTGACCGGCGAGTCGGTGCCCGTCGGGAAACAGACCGCGGCGCTCGACGTGGTGAGCCTGGCGCCCGGCGATCGGACGAACATGGCCTATGCCGGAACGGTCGTGACCTATGGGCGCGGGGCGGCCGTGGTCGTGGCAACCGGCATGGCGACTGAATTCGGCAAGATCGCGCAGCTGTTGCAGACGGTCGAAACCGGCCGGACGCCGCTCCAGGAGAACCTTGATCGCGTAGGGGGCACGCTGGCCAAGACGGCGCTCGTGATAGTCGCCGTCATCGTCGGTCTCGGCCTGCTGCGCGGGCAGCCGTTTGTAGAGCTACTGATCTTCGGCATCGCGCTGGCCGTGGCGGTGGTGGCGGAAGCGCTTCCGGCGGTCGTCACGATCTCGCTTGCCATCGGCGTGCAAGCGATGGCGAAGCGCCGAGCGCTGGTTCGGCGCCTCTCGGCGGTGGAAACCCTGGGGAGCACGAGGGTCATCTGCTCCGACAAGACCGGCACGCTCACCAAAGACGAGATGACGGTCCGGTCGGTCTTCGTGGCCGGCGAGATGTTCGGCGTCACCGGGACCGGATACGACCCGACCGGTCGGCTCATACGTGATGACGAGCCAGTAGAGCCTTCCGACGCCGTGGTCCGGCTGCTGCGCGCGGCGGCGCTCGCCTCCGACGCGCGAGTCGTTCGAGACCAGGAGAACGAGGGGTGGGATGTCCAGGGCGATCCGACCGAGGGTGCGCTGGTCGTGGCGGCAGCCAAGGTCGGGT
>JASLOY010000410.1 GCA_030745255.1 Vicinamibacterales bacterium | reverse complement strand
GGCGAGGAGAATCTCTGCGCCCGGCCGCAAAATCTGGGCGTCAACGTCGACGGCGGTTTTTCCGACCACGTGCTGGTGCGCGACAGCAAGTACCTCTACGACTTCAGCGGTGTGCTGGCTCGCCTTGGGGTCATCAAGATCAGTACCAAGTAGCAGTTCGTGCTCGCAACAGGACAGGCTGGCCCATGGGTGTGACACCAGGGAATCCCTGTCTTCCGGCGTCTTAGGGTATTTTCGACCGATCGAGGTTGGCACGTGGCATGCTTTAGATACTGGTGTAAGCTCGCCTGCGCTTAGGAAGGAGCCCGTCATGTATCGCCTGGCCATCGTCTTTACCAGCCTCCTAGCCGTCGCGACCTGGTCCATTCCGGTCGATGCGGCCGAGGAACAGGGACGGGCTCGGCGTCGGAATCCCGGCACGAGCCAGACCCAGCGTGCGCCGCAGCGCACTGCACCATCGGCGGCGTCAGCGCCACGACGGTCCGCCCCGCAACGGCGGGCGCCGAGTGCCCGGCAGCCGCGTGGCGGCCGGGACGGCGGAAACGCCAGACGTGCCGTGCCAAGGCGCGCACCACGCCAAGACACTGCAGAACGTGGCCGCGACACCGATCGGGAACGACGAGTCGCCCCGACGGCGAATACACGCGGCGGTCGTAGGACAGCCCCGCAGGGCAGCGGTCCAGGCGCCAGCGATGGCCGTCGGCGTGGCGACCGGCCAGGCACGCGGGTGATCGCGCCACGCGGCGGTGGGCGCGGCACCGGGAACACAGCCGGGGTGAACCGGCCCGGCCGCCAGGGCGGGCGCAACACGCGCATCGGCCGCACGGGCGACAGGCGCGGAACCGTGGTCAGCGCCAACCGCCGTTCCCCACGCGGGCGGGTCGTCGGCACGGCGGTGCGGCGTCCGCCGCTGAGGTCACGGCCGATCGTCGTCAACAACTATGGTGGCCGAGGCGGAGTGCGGGGGTATACGTCATATGGCGGGCGATATCGGTACGGGCCCAGCATCTACGGGTCGTATTTCTATTTCCCCGGCTACAGCACCTTCAACATCGGGATCGGGGCGGGTTACGGCTCCGGCTATGGCTACAATCCGTACTGGAACGGGTACTACAGCCAGGCCTACGGCTATGACGCCTACAACTACGGCGGCTACGGCACCGGTTACCTTTCCGGCAGCTTGCGCCTGAAGGTGCAGCCACGATTCGGTGAAGTCTTCGTTGACGGCTACTACGTCGGACTGGTCAACGACTACGATGGCATCTTCCAGCGGCTGCGTCTCGAGGAGGGACCGCACCACATCGAAATCACCGAGCTCGGGTTCGAGACGCTCGCCTTCGACGTGCTCATCTTGCCCGGCGAGACGATCACCTACGAGGGCTATCTGGTGCCGCTCCCGTAACCCCAGTCGCCAGCGTTCCACCGGAACCCCAGCTGCCCCGTCTCCCAGCTCCACCGGGGGACGGGGCGTTTTTGTCCCCGTGTCCCACGGTCAATCGCGTGAGTCAGGCTTCGCGCGGCGGCAACTCCAGCACTCGGTGAATTGCTCCTCCATCGTCTCGCCGCAGCGGCAGGTCCAGCTGGCGAGAGTCTCGTCGGACGATGACGCGCGTCGTTTAAAGTCGTCAGCCAGCTCGCGGGCTCGGGTCAGGTGCTCGTCATCGAACACCCAGACCGACGGCCGGGTCTCCATCGTGAACAGGCTGCCGCCCTGGAGCGGAACGAAGTCGTCTCCACGCACGACCGACTGCACCCCTTCCTGCTCGAGCAACTCCTTGAACATATGGGCGTCGACGGCGTTCGCGGCAACGTAGATCTTCTTCAGCGAGGACATGGGAAAACGAGGAGCAAGGAGGCCATTCCCTTATGTTATCGTCCCCCCTGACGAACCCGACGGGTTCGCACTCCGTCCAATCGTTGTAGGAAATGCAACCCCGCCACAGCGCGCGTCAGTTCTGGGACACCTACACCAAGGATCTGACGGCCGACGATTTCCATCGCCTCTTTACGCGCGATGCCCGCGAGGCCTACGACTACTTCGCGCGCGGCATCGACCCAAAGACCTTCAGCGGACTGCGCTGGCACCGGCGGCTGTTCATGCAGTGCCGGCTCTTCTTCATCGCGTTCACGTCGCGGCTGTCCCCGGCACGGCGGGCACTGTTCGGCATTGCGATGATCTGTGCGCTCTTCGGCATGTTCGAGCTGTTCGAAGGACTCGCGTTCATGCGCATCCCTGTGCCCCCGTTCTTCAATATCGGGATTCCGATTCCAGGACCGGTCTGGACCGACGGCACGTTCTGGCTGTTCAGCGGTTTCGTGCTGGTCAACCTGCTGGTGCTGCTGGAGGTGGCCGACCGGCTGACGCTGAAGCACGACCTGGAGATTGCCCGCGAGATCCAGCTCGCCATGCTTCCGCGCGATGCCTTCACGGGCCGCGGCCTCGAGGTCGCTGGACGGACCCGGCCCGCCAACACCGTGGGAGGCGACCTCTACGACATCGTGCGCCTGGATGCCGACCGCCTCATGGTCGTCCTGGGCGACGTATCGGGCAAGGGCAGCCCGGCGGCGCTGCTGATGGCGCTATTGCTGGCGATGCTGCGCACCCTGGCGCCCGACGATCTGCCGCCTCCGACCCTCGTCGCGCGTCTCAACCGGCTCGTCTACGAGCAGGCACCCGGCGCCCGGTTCATCACCTTCTTTCTCGCGATCATCGACCTGCGGACGGGCGCGCTCACCTATGTCAATGCCGGACAGACGCCGCCGCTGCTCCGTCGGCGGGACGGCGCGGTCGAGAAGCTCATGACCGGCGGCATCGCGCTCGGCATGTTCGACCAGTCCACCTATGAACAGGCGGAGACGCGTCTCGCGCCTGGCGATCTGCTGGTCGCCTACAGCGACGGCATCACCGAAGCGGAGGATCCCGCCGGCCAGCCATTCGACGAGGATGGGCTTGAACGAGCGATCCAGATCTATGGGAGCTCGCCCGCACCGAACCTCGCGAGCACCCTCTTCACCGTGGTCGAACAGCACGCCGGCGACACGAAGTTGGCCGACGACCTCACCGTCGTAGTCGTCAAGCGCACCGACGTCGACCCGCCGCCCCTTCCGCCTTCTGACTTCTGACTTCTGCCCGCGCACACCCCGTGTTACCTTCCCGCTATGCGCATTGTCCCGAACGGCGCAGCCGGCGACCCGCAGACGGTGTTCTATCGTCGCTGCACGATCGACCTGGCCCGCGAGGCTGTCGACATCGGTGATGTGGAATGCCGCAACCTCGAGGAGGTGCTCGGCGGGTTTGGCCGATCGTTCCAGTATCTGGCCACGCGCGACGTGACCGATGCGTTCGCGATCGAGAACCCGATGGTCGTCAACACCGGGCTGCTGACCGGGTCGAACGTCATGACCGGGCTGCGGACCTACTTTTCGTCCTACAGTCCGCTCAAAGTGTCGAACACAGGATTGCCGGCTGCGATGTGGTCGGCGGGAAGTGGCAAGTTCGGGTCGAAGCTCAAGTGGGCCGGGCTCGACGAGCTGATTCTGGAGAACAAGGCGGAGCGCCCCGTGATCATCGTGATCCGGGAATCGGACGACGGCCCGCAAGTATCGCTCCGATCGGCCGACCACCTGCTTGGCAAGTACTGCCACCACAAGATCCTGACTCTGTATGAGGAGTACCCGAACGCGCACTTCGCGGCGATCGGCCCGGCCGGTGAACATCACGACGCCTGCTACTACGCGGCCATTGCGCTCAGCACCGAGAACCTGCTGAAGAGCGGGGACGACAAGTGCCGGTGGGCCGGCCGCGGCGGCATGGGTGCCGTCCTTGGCTCGAAGAACGTCATCGGCATCGTCGCCGAGGCGCAGGATCGGACCGCGCCGCTGAGCGTGGAGACACGCGCCCTGAACAAGGAGATCGCGACCGGCCCAGGGTCACGAAAGTTCCGGGAGAAGAAGAAGGGCG
>JASLOY010000040.1:291-13743 GCA_030745255.1 Vicinamibacterales bacterium | reverse complement strand
ACGTGCGGAGTCAGCCCGACCTGATGCGCCAGGTGCTGGAGCTGCGTTCAGAGCTCGCTGCGTTGGCACAACGTCTTATTGAGCAGGGCATCCGGCACCTCGTCTTTACCGGGTGCGGCTCGGCGTTTCACGGCGCGCAGTTCGGGCAATTCCTCTGTCGTCAGTGGACCGGATGGACCACCGAGAGTCACGAGTCTCTCGAGTTCACCAACCACTGGGCCCAGGGGCACGAGCCGACCGCGCTTGTGCTCCAGTCGGCGACCGGGTCCAGCGTCGAAACGCTTGACGCCGCTCGACATGCAACAGACCTCGGCGTGCTGACCGTCGCGCTGACCAATACCGCGGGCAGCGCGCTCGAGGAGCTGTGCGACGAAAACGTCTGTTTCCCGACAGGCCAGCGCTGCGGCCCGGATGTGTCGGTGCTGACGACCCGGCTCATGATGTTGTATCTGCTGGCGTTGGAGGTGGGCACGGCGACCGGTTCACTCGATTCCCACGCGGCGGACGAGCTGGGTGATGCCATCGGGCATCTGCCGGATATTGCCGCTCAGTTCCTGCAGGAAGAAGACCTGAACATCTCGCAGATCGCGAACGCGCTGAAAGACCAGCGCGCATTGATGCTGGTCGGCGGCGGACCGAACTGGTTCTCGGCTCGCGAAGGCGCGCTGAAGGTGGAGGAAGAGAGCAGTCTGCTTTGCAAGGTGTATCGGCCGGCCGAGTACACCCACAATGCAATTCCGCTGCTGTCCGACGAGGTGGCGACCGTTGTCATCGCGCCGCCGGGCAAGGCGTATGCAAGGTTGCACGACGCCGTGCGCACGGCTCGTGCCGCGCGGTCTCCGAGTCTGGCGCTGGTGGTCGATGGCGATGACGCCATCGCGCCGGACGCCACCTTCGTGATCGCGGTGCCCGGACCGCTCGGAGAGATGCTGATGCCGCCGCTGGCAGCCATCGCGTGTCAGCTCCTCGGCTACTATCTCGGCGCCGAGCGTGGCTACAACCCGGACGCGCTACGCAGCGACGATCTCGACCACGCCCGCGCCTGGCTCACCGCATTCCCCTTCGGGTCGCATTAGGTTTTCCTTGCGAGGCGCCCGCGAGGGCCGGCGTCGCGGCATCGGTTTGCCGGGGTCACAGCCAAGGCGCGCACGTGCGCGCCCTGCGGGCGCGGCGCGGGGCTTCGGGGTCTCCGCGAGCGGCCGCGTGGGGTTCGGGGCGCAGCCCCGATTGGAAGAAGCCCCTTGCCAGACGACCGCCTCGCCAGGAAAACCGGTCGGGTGGCGCATCCAGATTGGCGGCGTTTCTGTACACACCGATCGCGTCGTCGTCGCTTGACCCGTCGTCCTCTACACGTGGCAGCGAGACCGTTCCAGTCCCGATTTTCTGCTGTCTTCTGACTTCTGTCTTCTGGCTTCTTGCATCATTCATATCGCAGCGCCACCATCGGGTCGACGCGTGTCGCGCGGCGGGCGGGGATGTAACAGGCCACCACCGCCACCGTAATGAGCACGGCGGGGACCGCGGCAAACGTCAGCGGGTCGGTCGCCGTGACGCCGAACAGCAGACTGGCCAGCAGCCCGGAGACGGAGTAGGCCCCCAGCAGACCGAGCGCAACACCGAGGCCGATCATCCAGGCGCCCTGCTGCAAGACGAGCCTCAGGATGTTGCGCCGGTGCGCGCCGAGCGCCATGCGCACCCCGATCTCGGTGCTGCGCTGAGAGACACCGTAGGACAGGATGCCGTAGATGCCGACCGAGGCGAGTATCAGCGCGAGCGCCGCGAACACACCCAGGAGGATGGCGTAGAAGCGAGGCTGCGCGACCGAGGTGGCCAGCCTGGCCTCCATCGTCATGACATCGTCGAGCGGCAGGGAGGGGTCTAGCTCGAGCACGGCGCTTCGCAGGAACGGTACCGCCGTCAGCGGGTCTCCCTCGGTGCGAATCGCCAGGGTAACGCCGCCCTGGGTCAGTCGGTTCATCGCCTGCGCATACGACCCGTAGATCTCCGGGGTCGGCTCGGTGTCGAGTCCGGCATGACGTACATCGCCGACGACGCCGATGATCTCCTGGGCGCCGCCGGGCCCCTGATTCAAGCGTTCCCCTACCGCGTCGCCATCGAAATACTGCCGGGCGAACGAGTCGTTCACCATCAAGACATCGGCTCCCGTAGTCTCGTCGGCCCGGTTCAGCCAGCGACCGTCGACCAGTCGCATCCCCATCGCTTGAAAGTACCCGGCGCTGACTACCTGTGGTCTGGCTGAGGGGCGGTCTTCGAAGCTGGCCGGGGCCGGGCGTCCGGGAATCTGCACGATGATTCGGGCCTCACCGGAGGACAGCGGAAGAAACGACACCAGCCCGACCGCCTCGACATCAGGCGCCTGCTCGAGCCGTTCCAGCAGCTGGGCGAACAGATTGCGTCGCGCGTCGGCGTCGGCATAGCGAGCGGGCGGCAGATCGAGACGAGTGGTCAAGACGTTGCTCGGGTCATATCCGGGATCGACGTCGGTCAGCGTCACGAAGCTTCGTATCAGCAAACCGGCGCCCACGAGGAGCACCAGGGCGAGCGCGATCTCGGCGACAGCTAGCGTGCTCCGGGTGCGGTTGGCTCGCAGCAGCCGGAACCCGCCGCCGGACAGGGCGCCGCCCTCGTTGAGAGTGCGTACCAGATTGAGACGCGCACCCTGGAGCGCCGGGATCAGACCGAACAGCAGACCGGTGCCGACCGAGAGTGACAACGCGAACCCGAGGACGCGTCCGTCGAGAACCACCTCATCAATTCTCGGGATGTCGGCCGGGGCCAGCGCCGGCAGAGACCGGATGACCCAGTACGCCACCGCGACGCCGACCACCCCGCCCGCCAGACCGAGCAGCGTGCTCTCGGTGAGGAGCTGGCGCACCAGACGGCTCCGGCCGGCGCCGATCGCGGCGCGGACCGCCATCTCACGCTCGCGTGCGGCGCCTCTTGCGAGCAGCAGGTTGGCCAGATTCGCGACCGCAATCAGCATGACGAAGCCGACCGCCGCAGCCAGCGCCAATATCGCGGGTCGGGCCTCGCCCACCATTTCTTCCTGCAGTGGGATGAGGCGTAGCGTCGGTGCTGCCATCTGGGCCATCGGCCCCGATCGGCCCTCCTGGATCCGCTGGACTACGGTCTGTCCTTCGGCGAGCGCTTGCTCGACCGAGACGCTCGGTTTCAGGCGCGCGAGGCCCTGGAAGGCGATGATCATCACCTGACCGGGCTGCAGGTTGGGCACTGTGGTGGCCAGCGGTGTCCACAGCTCGGCCTCACGATCCGGGAAGTAGAAACCCTGAGGCATCACACCGACCACCGTGTGCGGGTTGTCATCGAGAAGAACGCTGCGGCCCACGACGTCGGGGTCGCCGCTGAAACGCTGTTGCCAACCGGCATGGCTTAACACGACGACGCGGTTCGCGCCTGGGCGCTCCTCCCCCCGCTCGAACGTCCGACCGGTGAGCGGCGCCGTCTCCAGAAGTGGGAACATGTCTGACGACACCGCAGCCCCGCGCAAACGCGCCGGCTCGCCCTCGCCGGTCAAGGTGAACGACGCCGGCCGATACCCGGCCAGCGCGTCCAGGGTGTCGGTTTCGTCCCGCCAGTTCTCCAGCGTGTCTGCCGTCATGATCGACATGTCCGCCATCCCGCGCATGGCCGGTCGCTCTTCCCGTACGCGCACGATCCGCTCGGCGTCGGGATAGGGCAGCGGATTCATGAGCACGGCGCTGACCACGCTGAAGATCGCGGTGTTCGCGCCGATGCCGATCGCCAACGTCACCAGGGCAACAGCGGTAAACGCCGGGTTCTTGGTCAGGATGCGGAGGCTGTGACGAATGTCCTGAAGGAGATTGCCCATGGGATTCGGAAGCCAGAGCTCGGGCCAGGTCAGAGATTCATCGCGATCCTGATGTAGGACGACCCGCCTGGCAATTCGGCCGGGTCGGGATCACGCCTTCGCGCGAACGCGAGTCGTCGAGGCGGGGAAGCGTGCCAGCTGGTCGGCCGCGCGCCGTGGGCGGCGTGCGAGCTCGCCGCCACAGTTGGGGCAGCGGCCCTCTAGTGGCCCGGTCACACAGGTCATACAGAAGGTGCACTCGAACGAGCAGATCATCGCCTCGGTCGAGTCCGGCGGCAGGTCGCGGTCACACCGCTCGCAGTTGGGTCGCAGCTCGAGCATGGCGAATTGTAACGGCTGCCGCGGCCTGCATGGGCAGGCCGGCTCTACTCGTATCGCAACGCCTGCATCGGGTCGATGCGCGTGGCGCGGCGCGCCGGAAGTAGACAGGCGAGCAACGCCACGACCATCAGGCCCACCGGAGCCAGAGCGAACGTGGTGGCGTCGGTGGGGCTGACACCGAACAGCAGCGACGCCACGGCCCTGGTGAGGGCAACGGCGCCGGCCAACCCCAGCCCCACACCCACCAGAACGAGACCCATGCCTTGACCGACCACGAGCCGCATCACGTCCCGCCGGTCGGCGCCGAGCGCCATCCGCACGCCAATCTCGTGCGTGCGCTGTTCGACCGCGTTCGCGACCAGACCGTAGATTCCCACCGTTGCAAGCAGCAACGCGATCGCGCCGAACACGCCGAGCA
This sequence comes from Vicinamibacterales bacterium, assembly GCA_030745255.1. GTDB lineage: Bacteria > Acidobacteriota > Vicinamibacteria > Vicinamibacterales > UBA8438 > NP936. The sequence goes on along the minus strand of JASLOY010000040.1, from coordinate 9,133 downwards.
GCATCGCCGCCAGACGTTCGCCGAACACGGCACTCCCCACCTGCTCGGCCAGCGTCCGTTCGCCATAGATCGGCAGGGTCGAGTCCAACATCCGCAGTTCCGCTCGCACCGACGGGAGCATCGCCATCGGGTCGCCGTCGGTCCGCGCGAGCAAAGTCACGCGGGGGGTGTAGCTCGCCCCGAGGGGCCGATACATGTAGGGGAGCGCATCTTCGCGCATGCCACGATATTTTCCGTCCTGGACCACGCCGATCACTCTGTGGGGATCGGTGTTTCGGCCAAACCGGATGCCTCGCCCGATCGGATCCTGCCCGGGCCAATAACGCCGCGCGAACGTCTCGTTGACCACCACCTCATCGCGCGCGGCGTCGATTGCGCTCTCACCGAACACGCGGCCCGCGACGACCGCAATCCCCATCGCGCGGAAGTAGCCGGGCCCGATCCGGTTGAAGTTCAGCTCCATGTCTTCCTGGGGCTGCGGCGCATAGTCCTCGATCTGGACGGTCGTACGCGAGCCGCTGGGGTTCACCGGCACGACCGACGCCACGCTGACAGCCTCGACCCCGGGCAGGCTGCCGACCCGATCGATGAGCCGCGCGTAGAAGTCGAGGCCGCGTGTCTCGTCGTATCCCTGCAACGAGAGGTCGAGTGCGGCGAGCAGCACGCCCCGGCTGTTGAACCCGGGACTGGTGGCCAATGCCGTCTGCAAACTGCGCACGAACAGGCCGGCACCGATGAGCAGCACGAGCGACAGCGCCACCTGCGCAACCACAAACGTACCGCGAAGGCGAGACCGTTGAGCCCGGCCGTCGCTGGTCGCATCCTTGAGCGACGGGATCAGGTCGGGCCGGGTGCTCTGCAACGCCGGCGCCAGACCGAAGAGAACGCCCGTTGCCAGCGAGAGACCCGCCGTGAAGGCCAGCACTCGCCAATCGAGCGCGAAGTCCGGCAGTTGGAGTCCGGCCGCCACCGCATCGTCAGGCACGAGCGCGTGGAGCAGTCGTGCGGCCCACATGCCGAGCAGCAACCCGGCCCCGCCGCCGAGCGACGCCAGCAGCATGCTCTCAGTGAGGAGCTGTCGGAGGAGTCGTCTCCGGCTCGCGCCCAGCGACTGGCGCACCGCGATTTCACGATGCCGCGTGCTAGCCCGAGCGAGGAGCAGGTTCGCGACGTTGGCGCACGTGATGAGCAACACGATGCTGACCACGGCCATGAGCAGTTGCGCCGCCAGCGACAGCAGCGTGTTGTCGATCGGGCCCGCGGCGAGCACATTGGCCGGGAGAATCGAGACCGGTCGAGCGCGGTCCGGGTCCTGCAGGGTGCCGAGGTTGGTCGAGGGATTGGCCTGAGCCAGCTGTTCGGCGAGGGTCGCGACTTCCGCCCGTGCGGTCTCAAGCGTGACCCCCGTCGTGAGCCGTCCCACCATCTGGAGCCAGCGGCTGCCCCGCTGGGCGAGGATGTCGCTCCCCGCGCGCCTCGGCATCGCTTGCTCGACCATCGACATCGGCACCCAGAGCGCCGGGGCGTCGATCAACGAGACACCCCGAAAGCTATTCGGTGCGACCCCGATGACGGAGAAGACCGATCCGTTGAGCGTGACCTCCTGACCGATCGCCATCGGATTGGCGTCGAAGCTGCGTTGCCACAGTTCGTAGCTGAGCACGGCGACCGGCGAGGAGCCAAGCGCCGTGTCATCTCCTGGCGGGAAGAACCGGCCGTGTGCGGGCCGCAGGTTGAGGATCTCGAAGAAGTTGCGTGTCACCACGGCGCCCTGGATTCGCTCGGCGCCGCCGTCGGTACCCAGGTTCATCGGGGCAAACGATGTGTAGGCGGCAAGGTCGGTGAACGACGCCGCCCGGTCGCGATAGTCCGCGAAGTCGGGGTAGGACGAGCCGCCATACAGTCCGCTGCTGAAATCGCTGGTGTAGACCTTCACAACCCGGTCGGGTTCGGGCACCGGCAGCTCACCGAGCAGCACGGTGTTGATGACGGTGAACACGGCGGTGTTGGCGCCGATCCCGAGGGCCAGTGTCAGGACGGCGGCCGCGGTGAACCCGCGGCTACGCAGCAGGCGGCGCGCGGCGTAGCGAAAGTCATGGAGCATGACGAGTTAGACGCACGACACGCCGAAGGGTTCGGTCAGGTCCTGGAAGAGAAGCTGGCGAAGCCCTCCCGCCCTTCTGCCTGCAGACGTCTTCAGTGGGTCCGTTCAATCGTCCCGCAGTGCCGTCACCGGTTGCAGCCGGCCGGCCCGGAGCGCCGGCACCAGGCTGGCGAGCAGGCCGACGCCACCCAGCAGCAGCGTCACGCCGCCGAAAGTCACAGGGTCGGTCGGGCTCACTCGAAACAAAAGGCCTGCGATGAGTCGCGTAACGGCAAGGGAGATCGCCAGCCCGACGACCAGACCGGCCGCCACCGGCACCATTCCCTGCCCGAGGATGAGTCGCAGCACGTCTCCGGTCTCCGCACCCAGCGCCATTCGGATGCCCACCTCGCGCGTGCGCTGGGTCGCCGAATACGACAGGACGCCGTAGATGCCCACCGCCGCCAGGACCAGCGCCAGGAACGCACAGATGCCGAGCGCGCCGATGACGATCCGCGAGCCGGAGGTGTCGCCGAAGAGAACTTGCGACATTGTCTGCACCGCGAAGATCGGCTGTTCCGGGTCGACCGCCTGGACCGCCCGCCACCAGCAGGACCAGCGCCAGCGCCACCTCGGCGACGATCAGGGTCTGCCGTAATCGCGGCGCGCGCGACCGACCAGAGCGACCGCCTTCGTTGAGCGCGCCACCGAGATCCGGTCGGGTCGCCTGCAAGGCCGAGGAGGATGCTTTCGGTCAGGAGCTGCCGCACCAACCGGCCGGGTCTTGCCCCGAGGGCGCCGCGGACGACCATCTCCTGGCGACGCGCTGCCGAGCGAGGCAGCAACAGGTTCGCGACGTTCACACAGGCGATCGCCAGTACGAGCAGCACCGCGATGACCAGCAACGCCAGGCTGAGCCGGGCCTCCGCAGACACCAGTTCTTCTCCGATCGGCGCGACGTGGACGCTCCAACCCGCGTTGGTACCCGGGTGGTCGCGTTCGATTCGTCCCGCGATGACGGCCAGTTCCTGTTGCGCCTCGTCGAGCGTGATATCCGGGCGCAGGCGCCCGTTGACAAAAAGCGCCCGCTGACCCCGGGCCTCGAGGTGCGGATGGCGGCTCGCTCGATCGTCTCGTGTCAGCCTATAATCGACAGGTTTGCCACGGGCTGCCAAGGAGGTTTTCTCTTTCCAGGAGTCAAAGATGCCGAGCGTGCCCAGTTCCTTCGCGACGATGATGTTTGCCCTCGGTGTGGTGGTGCCGTTCGTGGTAGTCGTCATCTGTGCAGTCGTCGGTCTCGTCAAACGCTGACCGCAGCTAACGTCGCCATCTTGTCCGGTGTGGCGTCCGACGCTCTACGCAAGGCACCGAGGACGGCAAGACCAACGATCATGCGACGCTCCAGCCCGCTGCCGGTCGGTGTCCTCCTGTTGCTTTGTGCGGCGATGACGGCGTGCGGCGGCGCCGGATCCGGTGGCCAGACTGCCCCTGAGAGAGACCCTGACAGCCGACACCTGCTCATCGTGCTCGATGGCCTGCGGCCCGACTACGTGACGCCGGCGCTGATGCCCGCCCTCCATGCGCTCGGTCAGCGCGGGGTGGTCATGAGAAGCCACCATGCCGTCTTTCCGACCGTGACGCGCGTGAACGCCTCATCAATCTCCACTGGCGCCTATCCAGCTGCGCATGGGCTCATGGGCAACTCGGTCTTCTTTCCTGATGTCGACCCGGGACGCTTCCTCAATACCAGCGACCGGGCGAACCTGCTCCGAGTCGAGGAGACCGGCGAGCGGCTCCTGACTGCGCCGACTCTCGGTGAGAGTCTGCTGACCGCCGGGGAGCGGCTCCTCGTCATGAGCTCCGGCTCCAGCGGCTCGTCATATCTACTGAACCACACGGTTGCCGGCGGCGCGATTCTGCACTACGACTACAGCCTGCCCGAGATGCTGCACAGCCGGGCGCTCACCGAGCTTGGCGACGTTCCAGCGGCGAGCACGCCGAACCATGCGAGAAACCGGTGGATCGTCGACGCGTTTCTCGAAGTCGGATTGCCGGAGGTCGACCCCGCGGTTACGGTGATGTGGTTGAGTGACCCGGACACCACCGCCCACCAGCACGGCATCGGGCACCCGTTGACCGGGGAGGCATTGTTTCGTCTCGACGCCGAAATCAAGCGGATTCAGGACGGCCTGGCGGACGCCGGACTGCTCGAGACGACAAACATCTGGGTCACGTCCGACCATGGGTTCTCCGAGCACACCGGAGGTGTGAATCTCGCCGATCTGCTCGCGCCGTTCACCGGCACGCTCGACGACGGCTCGCCACGCATTGTCGCCGGTGCCGGCGCAATCTATGTCCGTGACAATGATCAGGCTGTGGTCAGCGAGATCGTGTCTGCGCTCCAGCGGGACGACAGGGTGGGAGCGGTGTTCACGCGTTCGGCGAGGCCTGGCGCCCAAGAAGGGTCGGTGCCGGGTACGCTGTCGTTCGATCTGGCTCACTGGGACCACGAACGGTCCGCGCAGATCCTGTACTCGCCGAATTGGAGCGAGATGGTTGGCGAGTACGGCTACCCGGGCACCTCGGCGCAGGGCGGTGTAGCCGGACACGGCAGCTCGAGTCCGTTCGATATTCACAATCCCCTCGTCGCGGCCGGTCCAGATCTGAAGACGCGTGTCGAGATCGACGTGCCTAGCGGAAACGTCGATTTCGCCCCGACGTTCCTCCACCTGCTGGACCTCGACATCCCCCGGCCGATGCAGGGACGGGTCCTGCACGATGCCCTACGAGACGGGTCGGATCCGACCATGGCCGCCATCGAGACGACGGAAGTCACCGTCGAGAACGAAGACGGCTCCTACGTGCTGACAGCCGTGTTGTCTGGCGTCGACGGCCGGTCGTATCTGGACTACACCACCGTCGAGCGTCGCGACCTGGTCGCCGAGCGCGACTAGGTCGCAGTGCCCCCCTTGCGATAGTGACCGAAACTGGGGCACCCTCTGGTGCGTCGCCCAAAATCTTTTCCAGGAGTACCTGATGCGGACCACGTCGAGTCTCTCGATTGCTACCGTTACGCTCATGTTCACCGTCGCGTGCGGCGCCGCCCAGGAGCCAGTTGCGCTGCGGCTGGTCGATCTCTTCCAGGCGGATCTGGTGACCGGGTCGCCGCCGGTCGAGACACCGCCTCGGACCGAGTGGCGCTTCGACGGTGCGATGCCGGATGGTGACGAGTTTGCCGAGACAGGCGGGGTCGAGGCGGGGCCTGGCGTCGGCGGCCTGGCCGTCCGCGATGGCCGTCTCGTAGGCCGGACGACGAGCGACTTTCCCTTGCTGCGGGTCGAACGCACCGGGGATTTTGGCGGGCAGGACCAGGTGCATGCGGTCGAGGTGCGCATGCGTGCCTCAGAAGGAACAAATCTCATGGTGCAGTTTTCGGCCGCCGAGAAGGTGGAGTTCCCGGCGCTTCAGGGCGCGATGCAAGGATCTCCGTTTGTAATGACCACGCCGATCGTGGCCGGAGACGACCTGCAGACCTATACGCTGACACCGCTGCAGACCGTGGCTGCCGCGGCGGCGCGCCATCTCGTGGTTCGGCCCACCGATGTCGAGGGCGCGGAGTTCGAGATCGAGTCGCTCCGGGTGGTGTTCCGACAGGAGCACCTGGCAAGCATCCCGTCCGGGGTGGGATGGCAGGGCCTGGATGAGGTGTACCACGAAGCGCTGGTCTCTCGGTCGCCCGAGACACTCAGTTTCGACGTCGGTCTGGGCAGCAGCCCGTGGCTCGACCTGACACTGGGCACTATTGACAGCCTTCCGGTGACGTTCCAGGTCGAAGTGAGCCGGGCCGACGGCACAGACGCCACACGCATTTTGACGCAGACCCTGACCACACCCGAACGGTGGGAACGACGGCGGCTCGAGCTCGAAGATTTCGCCGGTCAGTCGGTGCGTGTCGCGCTGTCGCTCGCCTCGGATGACGACGGCGCGATCGGCTTGTGGGGCTCTCCGGTCGTGCGCAACGCCGACGCGTACCCAGAGGGGGTGGCTCGGCTGCCGTCTGACTCGTCGGCGGGTTCCCTCGACGGTCGACCGCGCGGGGTGATCCTGATTCAGGTGGACACCTTGCGGCGCGACCATCTTGACGTCTACGGCTACGAGCGTGACACCGCGCCGGTCTTGAGTCGGTTGGCGGCCGAGGGGGCGACGTTTCGCCGCGCGACGGCGCAGGCTACCTGGACCAAGGTGTCGACGCCGGCAACCATGACGTCGCTCTATCCGTTGTCACACGGCGTGCGCGACTTTGCCGACCGGCTGCCGGCGGCGGCCGAGACGTTGGCCGAGCAATATCGCGCCGCCGGCTACGCGACGCTGGCCTATTCGTCGGTGCTCTTCACCGGGCAATTCACCAACATGCACCAGGGTTTCGAGGAGCTCCACGAGGCGGAGTCGGCCGACGCCGTGCCGTCGAGCAAGACGGCGCGCGAGTATGTCGACCGGCTCAGCGAGTGGCTCGGCTCGCATCGCGACGTGCCGTTCTTCGTCTTTCTTCACGTGTTCGATCCTCACGATCCGTTCGAGCCCCGTGAGCCCTACGCGACGATCTGGGCGGACCCGGCGCACAAGACCGAGCACGAGGAACAGCTGGAAACGCTCCGGGAGCACATCGAGAACCCGCTGCTACGTCAGTTCGGAATGCCGAACCGAGCGGCCTTCGACGCGGCCGACGTCGACGCCGAGGCCTTTGTCAGCTACGACCAGGACTGGTACGACGGCTCGATCCGCGGGATGGACGTAGAGCTGGGTCGACTGGTCGAGCGGCTGCGCACCTTGGGCCTGGACGACGACACGCTCATTGTTTTCATGAGCGACCACGGTGAAGAGTTTCTCGAGCACGGCAGCATGTTTCATGGCCAGACGGTCTACAACGAGTTGACGCAGGTGCCGCTCGTCATGCGGTGGCCGGCCGCCATCCCGTCGGGAGTCGTCGTGGACGAGAACGTCCAGCTCATAGACATCATGCCGACACTGCTCGACCTGAGCGGGCTGCCGCATCCCGAGGGGCTGCAGGGCCGCAGCCTCCTGCCGTTCGTCGCGCCGTCAGGTGGCGCAGTCGCAGAGTGGGTGGCGCGCCCCTCGTTCTCCGAGAAGGCCCCGACCGCCGGTGGCTCTTCGCCCCCGCCCGCCGACACCGAGTCCTATGCCGTGATCGACGAAGACTGGCTGCTGATTCACAACCAGACGCGTGCCGAGGGCACGCCGGAGTTCGAGCTTTACGACGTGGCCACCGACCCGCTCAATCTCGACAATGTCGCCGACGGGCAAACCGAAGTCGTCGAACAACTGGCTCGCGAGCTGGACCGCTGGCAACGCATCGCCGAACAGGCGCGTCTCCCCGACGACGCTACGGCCGCCGCGGGCCTGAGCCCGGAGCAGCTCGAGCGGCTGCGTAGCTTGGGCTATATCCGGTAACTCGACCGCTGTGGGAGTTGGCAGCCGTTGCATGGGCTGGGCCGGTCGAAGACGGCTCCGGCCGCGCGACAGGGCGCGGCCCGCAGCCGCGGCGCGGGACGAAGGGGTCCCCGCAAGCGGCTGCGTGGGGTTCGGGGCGCAGCCCCGATTGAAGACAGCCCAGCTCGAGCGCCTTCGGAGCCTGGGCTATATCCGCTAGACGGGAAGCCGCGTCGGCTGCTTCGGCGAACCTGCGGGGCCTTGCCCTCGTCGAACAGAGAGGTTCGGCAAGTTCTTCGAAGGTTTGTGTGCCAACAGATCTGCTCCAGGAAATCCGGAACGCGGCTCGCAGCCTCGCGCGCAGCCGTGGCTATACGCTGATCGCCCTGCTGACCGTGGCACTCGGTGTTGGCGCCGATCCCCAGGGCGAGCGCCAGTACCGCCACGAGTGTGAAGCCTGGCCGTCTGGCCAGCACCCGGACGCCGTATCGCAGGTCCAGCCGGAGCTCGTGCATGTTGCTCACCGGAATTCTCTAGGAACAGGCTAAAAAATTAGCACTCATCCTAGCGCCCGCTCGACGACGTGTCAACACGTCGGGCCGGCGACCGACCATGTGCGCGATGTCTGCAGATGTTGGACGGAGACGAGCGCCGTGAGGTTGCCTTCTAGTGCTCGGTGTCTCCTTGCGGTCCGTCGACGACCTTCCCGTCGAAGAGATGGATCTCCCGCTCGGCGTGCTCGGCATAGCGCGGGTCGTGCGTGACCATGCAAATGGTCGAACCCTCGGCGTCGAGCCCGGCCAACAGGTCCATGACCGCGCCGCCGTTCTTCGAATCGAGGTTGCCGGTCGGCTCGTCGGCGAGCAAGATCGACGGCTGCCCCCCGACGGCCCGGGCCACGGCGACCCGCTGCTGCTGACCACCCGAGAGTTGGCTCGGCAGGTGTTTCGCACGGTGGGCCATCTCTACCTTCTCGAGTGCCTCGTTCCCGCGTTCCTTCCGCTCGGCGGGTCGCATGCCCCGATAGGTCAGCGGCAGCTCGACATTCTCGTAGACCGTGAGGTCCCCGATGAGGTTGAAGCTTTGGAAAATGAAGCCGATCTCACGGTTCCGGGTCCGGGCGCGCTCGGCCATCTTGAGGTTCGCCACCGGTTGCCCGTTCAGCTGATACTCCCCTTCGGAGGGCGAGTCGAGCAGCCCGAGGATCGACAGCAGCGTCGACTTCCCACATCCAGAAGGTCCGGATATCGCTCGGTTCGGGCACCGAGGACCGAGTTCGCGAAAACTACGGCGCTGGACTCGCCCCAAGCG
>JASLOY010000040.1:0-281 GCA_030745255.1 Vicinamibacterales bacterium | reverse complement strand
CGTGGGTTTCGACCTCGTCGGTCAGAAAGACCTTGGTCACGTGGTCGAGATGAATCAGTGGCTGTGTCGCATCGTTCATGAGCTTGGTCCTCGTTTCGGTTCCTGCCTGGTCAAGCACCGCTACTGGGTCAGTTCAATCGCACACGGTCGAACGCGTCCCACTGCGACATGTCCGACAACACGACCTGATCGCCGGGCTGCAGCCCTTCGATCACTTCGATGTAGCTGACAGAGCTTCGGCCGAGACTGACCCGCGTCCGGAAGGCTTCCTCACTCTCGGG
>JASLOY010000409.1 GCA_030745255.1 Vicinamibacterales bacterium | reverse complement strand
GCACCGACCAGCTGGGAGCAACGTCTGCTTGAGGGAGGAGGGCGAGCCGGAGCGGTGCTCCGGGGCAAGACCCGGTGGGACAACGCCAGCGCGAGAGACTACGCCGCCTGATAGTGGGCGAGCACACCCTCCAGACGATCTTTCACCCGCACGCACATCTTCTCGACACCCTTCAACGACAGCTTGAGGCGCTCGAGCGTATCGCGTGGCACTTCGAGCTCTTGGGGCTGAGCGACATACCCGGCCCCGACCCGTTTCGCGACCACGTTGGCCAAGCAGACCACATCACAGACGATGTCGCGCCCCTGCTCCGGCGTGTGATGGTGGATGATGGCGGTCACGATCCGATCGGGAAGCTCCCAGTGTTGGGCAATGAGCCCCCCCAGCTCACCATGATGGAACCCCAGGATCTCCATCTCAGCCTGCGCGATCTCCAGATGGCTCTGGGCGCGAGCTTGTCCGACGAAGTCGAGAAGCTCTGGCTCCAGGAACTGCACGAAGACGAGCTTGCCGATGTCGTGGAGCAGCGCCGAGGCAAACGACTCCGGCGGCACCGGTGTCTGACACAGTCCGGCTGCCGCCTCGGCCGCCAGGGCCGCAGCGACGGAGTGCCGCCACAGTTCACCTTCTGAGAGGCCGTACTCCGGCAGCCCCTTCTTCGTCAGGCGCTGCACGCTGCTGCCGGTGGCCATCGAGAGGACGACGCCGATGCCCATACGCACGAGGGCGTCCTCAATCGTCACAATCTGTGTGCGGCTGCCGGCGGCGGCCGAGTTGGCCAGACGCAGGAGTCTGACCGTCAGCGCCTGATCGAGGGAGATGATCTCCTCGGCCTCCTTCATGCTCCAGTTGTCGCGAGTGACGAGTGTCGCGAGTCGGCTGACACTCGCAGGCAGCGGATCGAGTGCACGGGCTGCCCGCACGAGCGCAGATTGGTCAAGCATGGTGTCTCCCGCTACTTAATCGACCAATTCGAGCGATGCTCCATCAACACGCCCAACACAGCAATCGGGCCGACACGCGCGACCCTGCGCGCCTGTCGACCCGATGATGACCATCTTCTGCCGTACTCCGACACGCTCGGGCTACGGACGCAGCTCGCGCCCCAGCCGCTCGAGATTACGGGCGCCGGCCAGGATGCCGTACAGCCCGATGTTGCCTTCATGACACGCGTATTCGAACAGCGGTCCGTCCGTTCTCCGAAGCGGCATCATGACCGTGTAGGGCGCCGTGTAGGCCGTCGGGTCCGTGACGGTGTACTCGTAGGCGACGGTATCGGGGTCCAGGCGCGTGAGGCGCTCGACCAGATGCATGTTTGTCGAGGTGAGACCGCTGCTCCAGCCATCGAACTGACTGGTCTCTATGACCAGCGTCTCCCCCTCCCAGTGGCCGCGCGAGACGCCGCTGTGCTGCGCAAACGGCAGATCCGCGATGTCGTCACCGATCGGGATGACCCGGGCGTTGTGCACCATCTCGTTGAGTATCGTCACATACCCGGCCGACTGGAAGATCATCACGTTGTTGTTGTAGGCGCTGGACCGCATCGGCGGGCCGGCGTTGAAGCCCATGAGACATCGGTCGCCCGCGCTGCGGTTCTCATACGACTCGTAGCGGCGCGCGATCGCCTCCTCGCGGCTCAGCTGCTCCCGATTCGGGTCCGGCTCCCGCCGCACACGCGGCGGCAGGCGTCCATCGGGTGGATCGACGATCAGCGCCGTGCGCTTGTCCGAGGTCAACTCGACGCCGCGCTCGTACCAGAACTCGTTGTAGCTCAGCACGCCGCCCTCTGACCGGGGCGCATAGCCCCCCGAGCCCTTCTCTGGATCGAAGAGGTCGCGATTCTGGCGAGTCCTCTCCGACGCCTCGAACGCGGCGGCATCCTCGGCGCTCAGGGTCTCCTGCCCCTCGAACTGGCTGGGCCGCTGGAACGGCGTCAGAGTGCGGAAGGTGAAGATGCCGGAGACGTCTGGCTGGCCATCGGGCGTCCGCATCGGCATCGTGCGGTCAGCCGACTGCGCAACCACCGACGGCGGCGCCAGCGTGAGTGCCATGGTCACGATGAACAAGGCAGCGAAACACTTCTTGAGCATGTGCAATCTCCCATCGATTCCAGGGTGCCCAGACACACTTGCGGCGTGTCGCCTTTCCGCAGGTGCTGGTGCCTGGAGACAGTAGCGCATGAGTTAATTCCAGCAGATTATACCTCGTCACGGAGCTCATCGGGAGAACTTGACCAGGCCGTACGACATGACGGCTCCGACCACGGCCGGTGATCATCGAGCTCGGCCCGTCGCCGGGCCAGCGCTTCAGACCTCGTCACCAGGGTCGTTCAGTCGCCTGCTGGCTTGACAACGCAGGCACGAAGGTCCATCTTGTCTCACAATCTGCTCGATTGTGTGCCGAGACGAACGCGTCCGTAATCTGAGGTGTATCGATGACCAAGACCTGCAAGCGCGCCCCGGCTTCCTGGGGCCAGTTCCTCATGTACGCGACCCTCGCCTGTGCAGTGCTGACACTCGTCCCGGGCGATGCTTGGGCACAGCGCGGTGGTCGCGGCGGCGCGCGCCCCGCGCGCGGCGCGGCAGGACCGCCCGAGCACGCCGACGTCGAGCCGATCAACGACCGGCCCAACCCTTACACAACCGTGCGGGACTGGGGAACGCTCCCGGACGGCCGGACCTGGGGCTCGGTGAGTGCCGTCAACATCGATGTCGACGGAGTGCATGTGTGGGCCGGGGACCGGTGCGGGACCAACTCGTGCGCCGGCTCCGACGTTGACCCAATTGTCAAGCTCGATCCCGACGGCAACGTCGTGGAAAGCTTCGGCGCCGGGCTGATCACCTGGCCGCACGGGATGGACGTCGACAGCGAAGGCAACGTCTGGGTCGCCGACGCCCGCATCGCCAACGCCAGGGAGCTGGAGCGCTCCCCAGGTGCAGCAGGCAAAGGGAACGCGGTGCTCAAGTTCAGCCCGACCGGCGAGCTGCTGCTCACCCTCGGCACCCCAGGTGAGACCGGTGATCCGCCCACGCACTTCACCGAGCCGAACGACGTGGTGGTCGGTCCCGACGGCAGCATCTTCGTGGGCGAGGCCCACGGTGCCCAGTTCCTGGACGAACCCGGCCCGAATGCTATCGGGCGCATCACGAAGTGGGCCCCGGACGGGACCTTCATCAAGAGCTGGGGCGAGTGGGGCTACGAGGATGGGCAGTTCCGCGCTCCGCACTCGCTGGACTTCGATTCGCAGGGACGGCTGTTCGTGGCTGACCGGGGCAACCGCCGGATCCAGATCTTCGACCAGGAGGGGAACCACCTGGACACCTGGTATCAGTTCAGCCGGATCAGCGGGCTCTTCATTGATCCCAGCAACGACATGCTCTATGCCATCGACTCGGAGTCGGACGACAACTACAATCCCGGCTGGAGCAAGGGACTCCGGGTCGGGAGCGCCCGGACCGGAGAGGTCATGTATTTCATCCCCGCGCACGAATCGGAGCGCGCATCGGGGATGGGAGGCGTCGGATCGATGGGTGAAGGGGTCACGGTCGACGCCCAGGGCAACATCATCGCCGGTGAGGTCGGACCGATTCAGGGCCTCACGAAGTTCGTCGCCCCCTGATGCCCTGGTCGGGGCTCACGGCCGCCCGCGTCTGGGCTCGCAGACCCCGCTCGCGTCACCACACGCGACAAAGCCCGCAACCACTCGGGTGGTTGCGGGCTTTTCCGAGCCTCTCCTCACACTCGGACTCAGCGCCTTGTCGGCAAGGCTCATCCGTCGGTCGGCCATGTGACCTGCCACTGTCCGGAATACTCTGAATCTCCCCATGCGATCCGGAGCGTTCCCTGCGGCAGCTCCCCCTCGCCCTCCGACAGATTCGGTTCCAGGCTGATTGTCAGGCTTTGCGCCGTCTCCGGGAGTGACCGGCGACGCAACTCGACCCTCCCGAAGTCCAGCGACGGGTCATACTCAGTTCCCCACTGCCTGGTTTGCCGGTTAAC
>JASLOY010000408.1 GCA_030745255.1 Vicinamibacterales bacterium | reverse complement strand
TACACGCGTTCGCCGCCGACATCGATGACCGGTGTCGGCGACGCCATACTGTTCTTGGGATTCGGCGATCTGGTCTGGTCGACCAGGAACACCTCGGTGTCGAGGACCTTCCGTCCGGTCCCGACGTCGTAGGCAAGAAGCCGCAGGGATCCGCCGCCCTCAGCCGTGGCCGTGGTCAGCCAGACGCGGCCATCCGCCACCACCGGAGACGACCAGCCGCGACCCGGCACCGGCGCCTTCCAGATGACGCCGCTCGTTTCGCTCCATTCGAGCGGAAGCCCGCCCTCCGACGAGTGCCCCTGCCCGGTCGGCCCACGAAACGCCGGCCAGTCCTGCGCGTGCGCCGTGGGGCCGATCAACATCACGACCGCCACCACGGTCGCCAAAGGTCTCATTGAGGTCATTCTAGTCCTACGGTGGCCTGGCGGGAGGAACCTTTCCGGGCGAGATGCGTTCTTCTATACAGTGTGAGGCCGATGAAGTCTGACATCGGGGCACTCGTCGAACGGTGCCGCCAGGGCGACGGCCTAGCGTGGGAGCGGCTCGTCCGCCGCTGCCAGGGACGGGTCTATGCGCTGGCGTATCACTACATGGGCGGCGTCGAGGAGGCCCGCGATCTGACACAAGAGGTGTTCGTGCGCGTGTATCAGCAGCTGGAAACGTACCACGGTGAGGGGTTCATGGCGTGGCTGCTCCGCGTCACCCGCAATCTGTGTATCGACCAGATTCGCCGACGCAAGGCCCGCCCGCCAGCCGAAGACCTGCAGGCCGACGACCACGAATGGGCGATGCCGGACACGGCGCCCGACCCCGAGGAATCGTGGCTGACCGACGCGCGGAAGCAGCTGGTCTACGACGCGCTCGGGAAGCTGAATGGACAGAACCGCGAAATGATCCTGCTCAAGGAGATCCAGGGGCTCCAGTTCAAAGAGATTGCCGAGATGCTGGGGTTGCCGATCGGCACGGTCAAGTCGCGCTCGAATCGCGCGCGTATCGAGCTGGCGCGGCAGGTGACCGCGATTGACCCTTCATACGGGGCCCGGGTGGAAGCCCGGCGGATGACGTGATGGAGTGCACCGAGTTCAATGACCGGCTCGACGCGTTGCTCGATGGCACCCTGCCGGATCGGGACAGGGAGCGGGCCGAGGCGCATGCCGCCGCATGCCCGCGGTGCTGCGAGCTCCACACGCTGATGCGTGTCGATCTGGCAGACGCGCCCGTTGAAACACCGGGCGATCTGACCGAGTCGATTCTGGCCCGCACGAGCGGGCCGCCGTGCGAGCGCGCCGAGGCCCAGCTTGGCGACCACGTCGACGGCATGCTCGACGGACTTGATCGCGAGCTGCTCGACGCCCATCTGAGCGAATGCGCCGACTGCGCGACACTCGCGACGGCGCTCACACGGCTTGGCGACGATCTGCCGGCGTTCGCCGAGCTGCACCCCGATGCGACGCTTGTCGAAGAAGTGCTCGCACGCACCCGGCCACGCCCAACCCGGTGGGCGGCCGGCTGGGATCGCATCCAGAGCACGAGCCGACATCTCGTCGAGCGCCCCCGTATCGCCTGGGAGGCCGGCTACGCCGCGGCGATGGTGGTGTGGTTGGTGTTTGGCGCCACATGGTCGCCGCTGCGGGTGGCGCCAGTACAAGCGCTGGCCATCATCCAGCAGGGCGCCGTCGAGACCCAGGCGGCGGGCACCAGCGCGATGGCAGCGCTCAGCCAACGTGTCGCCTCGATGAGCGAGCGCGCGATCGGCGCTGCGTCGAACGGAGCCAACAACCTCACCGGTAGCGTCATTGCCGGTCTGTCCTCTCGCTACCAACGAGCTGCCGATGCGGCCCCTGACCTGGGCCGTCACTGGCGACAACTCGCCGCGGCGGTGGCCGATCGCGACCTCTTCGGCGGCGTTGCCGCACTGCGTTCACTGAGCCGGGATGCCGGAGCCATGTTGAACCGGTTCCTATTTTCCCCGGCGACGACAACAGCCTCCAGGTCCTTACCGGAGCAAAGGAGCAGACCATGAACGGTTCCGAGGAACAGAACGATGTCCGGATTCCACCGCCGACGCCACCGGACACGCCACCGGCAGCGCCGCCGATACCGCCAGCCCAGCCGGCCGTGACCTATGCTCCACCCTCCGCCGCTGTCGGGCGGGTACGGGGACTACAACCCAAGTCGCCCCTCATCGCGTGCCTCCTGTCGCTCATGCCCGGTGTCGGCCAGCTCTACGTCGGGTACTACAAACTTGGTTTCATTCACAACCTCGTGTTCTCCTCCACCATCGCCCTTCTCAACATGTTCGGCGACCGGAATGCGCTGTTTCCGATAATGATGATCTTCCTGTTCTTCTTCTTCATCTACAACGTGGTCGACGCCGGCCGGCGGGCCGTCTACTACAATCTCGCCCTCGACGGTGTGGAAGGTGTCGAGCTGCCGAGCCTGAACGTCTCGGTGCCCAGCTTTGGTGGCTCTATCGGCGGCGGGGTGGCGCTGATAGCTGTCGGTTTCATTCTGTTGCTGAACACCCGGTTCGGTGTCTCCCTCGACTGGATCGAGGAGTGGTGGCCAGCGGCCCCGATCCTCGTCGGTGCCTACCTGCTGATCAAGGCGATCCAGGAACGGGGCAACGGAAAGCCGGTCGCGGACACGGCTGCCGGGGACTCGGCCAGATACAGCTCCGAACCCGACTCATCCTCCCTCCTCTGACCACTGACGGCTGCTGGTCGGGGCCCGCACGGTGGGTCTCGACCACCGAGCGGCCGCCCCGCCATTTCGACCTTCTCGTCAGAGCAGATGACGTAGACTGATGGACGTCATGTGTGCCATCAGGCAATTGCTGCTCATACTCGCTCTGGCCGGTGTCGCGGTCATGGCCCTCGAGGCACCGCTCGACGCCCATCCGATGGAGGGCAGCAACGCCGGGTTCGTCCAGTCGGTCGACGGGCCGGCCCCCGGCCCATTCCTGTATCTGGGCGCGAAGCATATGGTGACCGGCTACGACCATTTGTTGTTTCTGGTCGGGGTCATCTTTTTTCTCTACCGGTTGAAGGATGTTGTCCTCTACGTCAGTCTATTCACGCTGGGTCACAGCCTGACGTTGCTCGTCGGTGTCCTCGCCGATGTCAGCGTCAACGCCTACGTCATCGACGCCATCATCGGTCTGTCTGTCGTCTACAAGGGCTTCGAGAACATCAACGGCTTCGAGCGGGTCTTCAACGTAAAACCAAACACGAAGATCGCGGTGCTGGTATTCGGGCTGTTCCATGGGCTCGGACTCGCGACGAAGCTGCAGGATTTCATGGTCTCGGACAACGGTCTCGTGGCCAACATTCTCAGTTTCAACGTGGGGGTCGAGATTGGCCAGTTCCTGGCGCTAGCGGCGGTGTTGGCGGTGCTGGGCTACTGGCGCACACGGTCGAGCTTCCTGTCGCACAGTTTCGCGACCAACGCCACGCTGATGGTGGGCGGCTTCCTGCTGGCCGGCATTCAGATGGTCGGGTTTGTGCTGTTTTCATAGTTCCGACATGACCGAACAACCCTCGCTTCCGTCCCGCGGGAAGGTCCTCATGGCGACCGGCGTCGCGTTGCTCACCGCCGCGGCGCTGCTCGTCGGCGCCATCCTGCCCGCCGAGTACGGGATCGACCCGCTGGGGACCGGCCGGCTGCTCGGATTGCTGGCGTTGGGGCAGGCGCAACCGATCGCCACCGAAGAAGGCGAGTACCGGGTCGACGGTGCCGAGCTCAAGCTGTATCCGGCCGAGTGGGTGGAGATCTTCTACCGACTCGATGAAGGCAGCAACATGCTGTTCACCTGGGTGGCGAGCGGCCCGGTGACCTACAACTTCCACGCCTCGCCCGACGGCGCACCGGCCGGCTACGCCGAGAGCTTCGACGCACAGGACAGCCAGGAAGGACATGGCACCTACACGGCGCCGTTCACCGGTATCCACGGCTGGTACTGGGAGAACATCGGCACCGAGGAGATTACGGTCACGTTGACGACGGCCGGCTTC
>JASLOY010000407.1 GCA_030745255.1 Vicinamibacterales bacterium | reverse complement strand
GCCCGGCTGCAAGACGGCGGTCTGAGGCTCCGGGATGTCGCCGGGGACGGACACTGCCAGTTCCGCGCAATCGCGCACCAGCTGGCGGCGCTGAGCCTGCCGATTGACGCTGGCCACGAAGAGTTGCGGCGACGATGTGTGCAATGGCTGCGGCAGAACGGATGCAGGACGATCAACGGGGTGAGGACCGCAGACTTCGTGGCGCTGCCAGAGCACCCGGAGGGCATCACACTGAGTCAGTACTGTGACCGCATGGCGGCGCAGACGGCGGCACGATTTGGGCGCATCTATTGGGGCGATCACGCGACTCTCCTCGCCACGGCGTCGATATTCAGCTGCAAGATCAGGGTGTACTCTTCGCTGTCGAGCTGGGACGCTATCCAAACGCCCCGGACAACCGTGGTTGGATGAATCTATTTCGTGCGTGGACCCGCGATGACGATTTCGATGCGGCTTTCGCGGATTTGCAGGACCGGTACACTCCGGCGTTTGTGGCGTTCTGCGAGGATTATCTTGCAAAGTGGGATCCGATCGACGCCGCGCCGGTGCCTCATCCGTGGGACGATCCAGAGACCGTGATCCGGCCGGATGGCAAGAAGGTAGCGGGCGTCTACCTCGACGCCGGCATCGCGGCCACCAGCGAGTAGGCGGCCCCGCCAGCTACGGCACCGGCGCAAACGGCACGGCCGGCTCACGCACACCGGGGTGCCCCGCCTCTTTCCGCTGCCGCGAGACGAGCGCCGCGGCGTCGAGCGCTAACTGCTCGTCGGCGCGTCCGGCGTGGAGCAGGTTCACCATGGCGTGGTTGCCCTCGTGACAAGCGTATTCGAAGAGGGTGACGTCGCTGGCAGAGCGGTGCATCGGAATGGCGGCCGTGTAGGGCTGCGCGAACGTCTGCGGGTCTTCCACCGTGATCTGGTAATCGATGGTGTTGCCTCCACTCAGCGTGAAGCGCTCGACCACCTTCAGCGTCTCGCCCGACCCGCGCGGCCCGGTCGGCGTGACGTGCGACGGCTGATAGTCGCCGCCGTCGAGGCGGTCGTTGAAGTGCATCGTCTCGACGACCAGGGTGTCGCCCTCCCAGTGCCCGCGCGCATCGCCGAGCCACTGGCGGATGTCATCCGAGGCGTGGGGGCGGCCGTCCAGCGCCACAATTCGCGCTTCGTGGATCATCTCCATCACGATCACGAAGTGGTCCGGGGTCTGGAAAATCTGATAGTTAGCGTTGTAGAGGGTCGGAATCATCGCGGTCGGCAAGGTCCGCGAGATGCAGCGTTCCCAGGTGTTCCTGTCGAGCCAGGAATCGCCCTCACCGCGCCCGGCCCGGGCGTTCTCCCGATCGATTAGACGCTGCACGCCCTGCTCGGTCATCCGCATGCGGCCATCTGGCGGGTCGACGATCAACGACTCCCGTCCCAGGCGTCCGCCCTGCTCGAGCCAGCCCGCGCCGGTGCCGCCAGTGGCCTCGATGACCGCCCGCTGAGCGCGTCGACTCTGGGCCTGCTCTTCCGAGGTCAGCCGCTCGAGCGGCGTGGTCGTCGAGTTGTTCCACAGCCCCTGGAAATCCGGATCTCCCCACGGCGTGCGTGGCGCCTCGGACACGTCCGCCTCGGCCGTCTTCGGCACCCACTGTCCGAAGGCAGGCGTGCCCGAAGCCAATGCCATGGTGATCAGCGTGCAGAAAACAACCAGCGTGCCTCTTCTCATCCGACACCTCCGCCTTGAAAAATCCTAGCGCGATTCCGGCACCGGAACGAACGGCACGGCCGGTTCCCGCACCCCGGGGTGCCCAGCGGGCCGTATTCAGTCGGGGCTTCGCCCCGAACCCCTCGCGGTCGCTCGCGGGGCCCCAATGCCCCACTCCGCGTCCGCGGGGCGCGCCTGACCGCGCGCCTGCGAACACCGGGCCGCTGTTACGGCTGCGCCGGCACCGGCACAAACGGCACGGCCGGTTCCCGCACCCCGGGGTGCCCGGCGTTCTTTCGCTGCTCCGAGACCAACCGCGCCAGCTCGAGCGCCTGCTGCTCGTCGGCGCGCCCGGCATGCAGCAGATTCACCATGCCATAGTTCCCCTCATGACAGGCGTACTCGAACAAGGTCACGTCGCTGGCCGACCGGTCCATCGGGATGGCTGCCGTGTAGGGCCGCGTGTAGGTCTGCGGGTCCTCCACGGTGAACTGGTAATCGATCGTGTCGGCGTCGAGCAGCGTGAAGCGCTCGACCAGCCGCAGGGTAGCACCTCCGCCCCGGTGGCCGGTCTGGATGATGTGCGACGGCTGATAGTCGCCGCCATCCAGCTTGTCGTTGAAGTGGACCGTCTCGACCACCAGGGTATCGCCCTCCCAGTGCCCACGCGAGTCGCCGAGCCACTGCCGAATCCGGTCGGACGTGTGTGGTCCCCCGTCGAGCGGAATGATCCGCGCCTCGTGAATCATCTCCATCACCAGCACGACGTGGTCCGGCGTCTGGAAGATCTGGTAGTTCGCGTTGTAGAGGTTCGGGATCATCGCAACCGGCAACGTGCGCGAGATGCACCGTTCCCAGCTATTCCGGTCGAGCCAGGAATCGGACTCGCCGCGCCCGGCGCGGGCATTCTCGCGATCGATCAGTCGCTGGATCGCCTGTGGAGTCATCGAGATCCGCCCGTTGGGCGGGTCGACGATCAGGGACGGTCGATCAAGCGGCCCCCGCTGTTCCGGAAAGGCGGCACCGGTGCCACGGGTCGCTTCGATGACCGGCCGTTGCGCGGCCCGGCCCTGCGCCCGCTCTTCATCGGTCAGGTGTTCGAGGGTGGTCGTGGTCGAGTTGTTCCAGAGACCCTGCAGATCGGGGTGGCCCCACGGCGTCCTGGGAGTGGCCGACACGCCCGAGCCGGCCGACTGCGCCTGCCCCGGAGCGATGGTGAACGTGCATGTCAGCATCGCAACGACGCAACACGCCACGGAAATCCCTCTCCGATACATGTGACTCTCCTGCGGCAACGTAAGGCCAATCCGAACTGAGAGCTTTGCTACTTGGCCGCGGCAGCCCGCTCCTCGGCGCGCGCGCCACCGAGAATTCCTGGCATCGCGTAGTTCCCCTCGTGGCAGGCGTACTCGAAGATCGCCTCCTGGCTCTGGTCGAGCAGCAGCTCGACAGTCCAGGGACTGGTCCAGGTATCGGGATCAGTCAGGGTAAGCTCCTGCCGCAGGACGTCGGGTGCGACCCGCGTGAAGCGCTCGACGAGCACCAGGTCTTCAGATCCCCCGCTGTAGCGGCTCTTCGGGTCGTAGTTCCGTGTTTCGACCACCAACGTGTCTCCCTCCCAGCGCCCGCGCGCGCTGCCGATCCACTGGGGGACTTTCTCGTCGAGATGCGGTCGCCCGTCGAGCGGAATCGTGCGGACGATGTGCCCCATCTCCTGGATGATGGTCACTTGATCCGGCGTCTGGAAGAGCTGGAAGTAACTGTTGTAGCCGGACCCCATGCTGGGCGAGGCGAAGTGAAGACAGCGGTCGCCGAGCCCGCGGGACTCGGGACCATCGGAGGGCCCACCGCGCGAGGCGGCCGCCTCCCGAGCGCGAGTCCGCGCCGCGTCGGTCTGCGACGGTCGTCGCCCATTCGGTGGATCGATGATGAGTGACGTGCGGTTGTCGAGCTGCCGGTCGACGAGCCAGAACGCGTTGTAGTTGCCGGTCTCGGCGTCGAAGTCCTGGAACGTGGAGTTCCCCAGGGCCTGTTGAATAAGCCGGTCCCCCAGCAGGTCGCCCGCCTGCTCGGAATCACGGAACGCAGCGATCTGACTCGTCAGCTCGGCCAGCTCCTCGTCGGTCAGCGAGGCCTTGTCGCCAAACTGCTCCGGCCGTTGCATCGGGGTGGCCCGGTTGTTGGCCCAGATGCCCTGCAGGTCCGGCTTGCCATCGGCGGTTCTTGGCGGCGTCCACCCATCAGGTGCGGTTGCCTGCGCCATCACCGTACCCGGCGCCAGCGACACCAGCACCATCGCCAGCAGCGACATCATCCAGCGTCCACCTGTCATCAGTTC
>JASLOY010000406.1 GCA_030745255.1 Vicinamibacterales bacterium | reverse complement strand
CTTACCGGGGCCTATACACAGGAGATCCGGGACGCCGTCGCCAGCGGGCTCGAGGCAACATTCAGTTTCGATGTCGAGCTGCGGCAGCCGGTGGCGCTCTGGTTCGACCGCACCGTCGACCGGGCGTCGGTGTCGGCACGGGTGCAGTACGACGGACTGACCGGGCGGTATCAGGTAACGCGCACCGTGGATGGAGCGATCGAACAGGTGCAGGTTGTCGAGGAGGAAGCCGCCGTGCGGCAGTTGTTGACCACACTCGAGCGGCTTCCGTTATTTAGTACACGTGTGCTCGAGACGAACGGAGACTACCGTGTGCGCGTCCGGGTGAACACGCGTCCGCGCACAGGGTGGTTTCGCTGGCCGTGGGACCGCGCAGCGGCGCTTGGGCGGGCAAGCTTCACCTTCCTCCCGTAGTGTCCCGCGTCGGCGACGGGTGTCCCTCCCCCCGCGGGGAATACCCAGGCGGAGGACGTGAGACAGCCACGCCCTTCGGCGTGGCGGAGCATGCGGCTATGGTCGAGCAGTCGCCGCCGGGTGGGCGGACCTCAGGGCAATCGAGCGCCCGGCGCCGGACACGTGCCCGCACGGGGCCACAAGACAGCCCACGGGTCATCCTCGTGGCCATCGGACTTGTGGGGGTGACGCTCGTCGTTCTCATTGGTTTCGCACAACGGTCGAGCGAGCTCGCGCCGGATTATCTGTCCGAGGTCGTGCTCTACGCGTTGTCGGCGGCATGCTTGATCATGTTGCTGGCCCTTGGATTCCTACTCGCGCGCAATATCATCAAGCTGATCGTCGAGCGTCGGCGCGCGGTGCCGTTCGCGCGGTTTCGTGCCAAGCTCGTTGCCGCGCTGGTGGGGATGACCCTCATCCCATCGGTCCTGGTGCTCATCGTCGGCAGTGAGGTGATTCGCAGCAGTGCGGAGCGGTGGTTCAGCGCGCCGATCGACGATGTCCTGACGTCGGCCAACGCGATTGCTCGAAACGTCTACCAGGAACAGCAACGGGCCGTGGAGGAGCGGGCCGCACAGCTCGCGGGGCAGTTGGGTGCGACCGACCTGGACGAGACGACCGTGCGACAGTTCGTCGAGGCCGCGGAAGATTCCGATGCACCTGGCGTCATCGACGTGTATCGCGTTGCGGTCGACGCCGAGGGGATTGCTGTCGCCACTCGGATCATGGAAGTGGCTGCCCCGTTCCTTCCGCCCGGCTACTCGCAGGCGTCCGCCGATGCGTTGGCCGCCGGCATGGCGGCTGGCACCGCAGAAACGGTCGCCGCCGAGGCCCTGGGCGACGGTGCGGAGTTGCTGCGGGGTGCCGCCGTCATTCGTCGTCGCGTCGACGGCCCGGTCGTGGGAGTGGTGGTCGCCAGCAGCGCCCTGTCGGGTGAGCTGACCCAGCATGCGAGGCGGATCAATGGCGCCTACGAGGCCTACAACCAGCTGCGTGTTCTGACACGCCCCGTGGCCGGTGTCTATCTGTCATTCTTCTTGATGACGACCTTGATGATCCTGATCGCGGCGACTTGGCTTGGCATCTTCATCGCGAAGCGAATTGGACGTCCGGTGCAGCTGCTGGCCGACGGGGCCCGACGCATCGGAACGGGCCACCTCGACCATCGGATCGAGCCGGAGTCGTCTGATGAATTGGGTGCGATGGTCGAGGCGTTCAACGCCATGGCGGTGGAGCTCAAGGCGAGCCAACAGAAGCTCGTGCGCTCGCGGGGCGACCTCGAGCACAAGACGCGCGAGGCAGAGCGCCGCAGGCACTACATCGAGACCATCCTGGAGCGGATCGCCACCGGCGTGGTCTCTATCGACGCGTCCGGGCGTCTCAGTACCGTCAACGCGGCGGCGGCTCGGTTGCTGGATCTCGAGCCGGCGGTGGTCGGGCAGCCTGCTGCCACCCTGTTCGAACGTCCGGATCTCGCGCAGCTCGGGTCTATGCTACGCGAGGCCCGTCGCGGGTCTCTGGCTCGCGCGGTGAAGGAGGTCGCGCTCGTGCGGGACGGTCGGGAGTGTCATCTCGCCGTCGCTGCGACGAGCCTTCCGGGCACGCACGACCTGGATGGTGTCGTGATGGTGTTCGACGACGTCACGCCGCTGTTTCGAGCACAGCGCGTTGCGGCGTGGCGCGACGTGGCGCGCCGCCTGGCGCACGAAATCAAGAACCCGCTCACTCCAATTCAATTGTGCGCTGAGCGAATCCGGCGCAACCTCACTGGGGCGCCGTCAGAGGCCAAGGCACTCGTCGATGAGTGCACGACCACCATCGTCGCCGAGGTGGAGGTGCTCAAAGGGTTGGTCGACGAGTTCTCGCATTTTGCGCGGCTACCGTCGCCGAGATCGGTGCCGGCCGATCTCAACGCGTTGCTCTCAGAGACGCTAGCGCTCTACGACGGCTTGTTCGAGGAGGTCGTCCTCGAGCGTGAGTTCCAGGACGGACTGCCTTCCGTGCGTGTGGACCCGGAGCAAATCCAGCGGGTCGTCGTGAACCTCGTCGACAATGCGGTGGCCGCGCTCGGTGGCAAGACCGCCGAGGCTGGCGCGGCGGTCGGGCCTGGCCTCATCCGCATCGAGACCCAGCATGATGCGACGAACGGCGTTGCGCGAGTGACCGTGAGTGACAACGGACCTGGGATAGCGGATGCGGACCGGGAGAAACTGTTTCTGCCCTACTTTTCCACCAAGGGGAGGGGGAGCGGTTTGGGGCTGGCGATCGTGCGTCGGATCATCGTCGAACATGGGGGCAGCATCGAGGTGGCCGACAACACCCCGTCGGGAACGCGGTTCACCATAGAGCTTCCGTGCACGGATGAATCGCCCGCCGAGCGAACGAGAGCAGCCTCGGTCATGGAGGGGCAGGCGTGAAACCGACGGTGCTGGTCGTCGACGACGAGGCCGGTGTTCGGTCGGCGCTGACCGGCGTGCTCGGCGACGAGGGCTATGTCGTCGAAGCGGTCGACTCCGGTGAGGCATGTCTCGAACGGGTGGTCGCGCAGGTGTTTGACCTGATCATCCTGGACATCTGGTTGCCCGGGATCGATGGTCTGGAGACCTTGACCACGCTGCGCGAGCGGGAGGTGGACGCGCAGGTCGTGATGATTTCGGGCCACGGAAGTATCGAGACGGCGGTGCGGGCGATCAAACTGGGGGCGTTCGACTTCGTTGAGAAACCGCTGTCGCTCGAGAAGACGGTGCTGGTCGTTCGGAACGCCTTACGACAGCGGCGGCTCGAGGTGGAGAATCGGGCGCTGCGCGCCGACGCCGATCGACGTCAGGTGCTGATCGGCGAAAGCCCCCCGATGGTGCAACTGCGCGAACAGGTGGCGATGGCGGCGCCGACCAACGGCCGAGTGCTCATCCACGGTGAGAACGGAACTGGCAAGGAATTGGTGGCGCGCAGCGTCCATGCGCTGAGCCATCGCGCGGCCGGATCGTTTGTCGAGGTCAACTGTGCTGCCATACCGGAGGAGTTGATCGAGAGCGAGCTGTTCGGGCATGTGCGGGGCGCGTTCACCGGCGCGGTGGGCGACCGGCGCGGCAAGTTCGAGGTGGCCGATGGCGGCACGATCTTCTTGGATGAGATTGGGGACATGAGCCTCAAGACCCAGGCCAAAGTGCTCCGCGTACTCCAGGAGCAGGTCGTCGAGCCGGTGGGGGGGCGGGTCGGTGTCCATGTGGATGTTCGGGTCGTCGCGGCAACCAACAAGAGTCTACAGGAAGAGATCCAGGCCGGGCGGTTTCGAGACGACCTGTTCTATCGACTGAATGTCGTGCCGATCTCCGTGCCTCCGCTTCGCGACAGACGAGAGGACATCGGACGCCTGACCGAGCACTTCCTCGCGCACTACGCCAGCGAATACGGGCATCGCGTGAAGACGGTCAACCCCGAGGCGTTGGCGATGCTGCAGGTCTATCGGTGGCCCGGCAACGTGCGTGAGCTGCGAAACGTGATCGAGCGACTCGTCATCATGGTACCGGGTCCCGTCGTGACGGCGAGTGACCTGGCGTGTCTCGAGACGACA
>JASLOY010000405.1 GCA_030745255.1 Vicinamibacterales bacterium | reverse complement strand
GAGCACGAGGTCCTGATCCTCGGCCTCGGACATCATCAACAGGTTTTCGAGCGTGTTGTGCAGGTTGCCGCCATAGTTCGAATGGACGTGGGTCGAGGCGCTGTACCAGCCCTCGGCGGCCATGTCGGTCATACGCTGGAGCTCCACCGCGATCTCGGTCGTCTCGCCGGCGGCGATCCGGGTCGACGTGGTCTGGGGAAAGAACTCGAAACCCTTGACGACGGTCAGCTCGGTGTCTCCGACAGGTAGCTCGACCGAGAATCTGCCGGTCGTGTGGAAGAGGTGGTCGCCCCGTCCACTGAGCCGCGCAAACGCGTCAGTCGGGGCGTAGAACTTGCCATCTGACGCCGTCAGATGGACCCGCGACCCGGTTTGTGCGCCGGTTCCTCCGTCGACCGTGCGGACCGACAGCGTGCCCATTGGTCGCTTCCAGCGACGCTCGGTGATGTCGACGCGTCTGAGCTCACCACCATGCGTTTCGAGCAACGCCAGTTGCGGCAGACCGTCCTCGTTCATGATGAACGCGATCCACTCGTCGTCGGGCGACCAGCGGGGATGAAACGCGTCGTGCTGGAAGAAGGTGAGCTTGTAGGGCTCGCCCCCGGCGGTCGGTTGCACATACAGGTTGTTGAACTGGTCGGCGGCGCCTCGCGTCGATGAGTAGACGAACCGCCTGCCGTCACTCGCCACATCGGGACGGGTGCGATACAGGGTCTGTTCGCGCAGGACGGTCATGGCGTCGCGAATGCCGCCTTCAACCGCCGGCACCCGGAAGGCGTTGCCCGAACCAAGTGGCACGTCACGGTTCGAGAGCAGCAGCAGCTCGTCGCCTGTGGGTAGCCAGGTCGGCGTCAGATGCATGTCCCAGCGACCAAAATACAGCCGGTTGTTCCCGAAATCGTGGTCCGCGGTGATCGGCATCTCGTCGCCGGCCCACTGGCCCTGCTCGACCGACCGCACCGCCACGTTGAAGTAGCCGTTGGGTCGAGTCGACACGTAGGCGATGCGGGTCCCGTCGGGCGAGAAGGTCGGGTCGCTGTAGACGTGCTGGTCGTTGGTCAGCGCGGTGGTTTCGCCGGTCTCGACGTCCAGCAGCTCGAGTTGCACCCGTTCACCGTCGTAGTCGGCGGTGTAGACGATCCACTGGCCGTCGGGCGACCAATCTGGTGACGAGTGATACGCGTCTGGGCTGAAGGTCAGCTCGTTGGCGATGCCGGAATCCGGGTCAACCCGCCAGATTGACCCGCTCATCGCCACCGCGATCGACTCGCCGTCGGGAGCCCAGCTCGGCGCCCAGGGGGTCGAGCTAGGTGAGGGCGGGAAGTAGAAGTTGTGCATGTAGTTCCCGCCATGCCGTGACGCCGGGTAGCGCCCCGCCTGGGCTAGGACGCTGACCGCGGCGACAGCGACGAGGCACGTCGTCGTCGCGAGAACCAATGTTTTCGGCATGGGACCTCTGTTTGGTTCGCGGTGCTGTGGAACGCCCAATGCCCAAAGCCTATAGGCCAAATCTGCAGAGCGCCCGATCCTCTACCACCTCGCGCGAAGCGTCTCCCGGTCTAGCTCCTCTCCGCTCAGATAGACCGCCGAGATCTGCCGAGTGTTCCCGATGCCGTACATCGGGTTGGCGTCGAGCACAATGAAATCGGCGCGCTTGCCGGCCGCGAGTAGCCCGGTGTCGACACCGAGCACCTCCGCAGGAGCGCTGGTCGCTATCTTGATGGCTCCGGCCGGCGAGATGCCCGCTTCGACAATCAGTTCCAGCTCGTAGTGCTCCATGAAGCCCTGGATGTGGTCCTGAATCCCGGTGTCGGCGCCGAGCACGAGACGCGCACCGGCATCGGACAGCTTCTTCAGGCTCCTCAGCATCGTCGCGAACGATGCGGCGCCCTGGGCGGCCGCCTCTGGCGTCCGGTTCTCGTACGACGCACGAATTCGTGCAATGCCTTCCGGAGAGACCGTCTCGGCCAGCAGCGGGTCATCCACCCAGGCCGGCGGTTCGGCATTGCGGCCCCGTTCCGAGACGGCGAGGTTCGGCATCACAAAGACGTCGTGCTCGACGATGGCCGCCACGAGCTCATCGTCCATCTCGACGTCTCGGGCCAGGTGCGCGAACCCGTCGACGCCGGCGTCGACCAGTTGGCGGGCATCCTCGGCATAGAAGATGTGCGCGATCACCTGCAGGTCGTGTTCGTGTGCCGCCTCGATGATCGGTCCGTACAGATCAGGCCCGAGCTTTTCGACCGACCCACCCCGGTCGTCGACCCAGATCTTGAGGAAGTCGGCGTTGGTCTCGGCGATGTCCGCCACCAGCGCGCGGGCTTCTTCCTCGGTCGAGGCGCCGAGCGCCGTCGGACGCATCGTCGGCGCTCCGGGTCCCGCGTCGGGACGGGCAATGCCGCGGAACGCCGTGTGCAGCCGGGCGCCGCCAAGGGTGCCGGCCTGCTGGTCGGCCTGGATCTCGAACGCGATGTCCCCCGGGTCGGTCCCAAGTGACACGATCGTGCCCACGCCGTGATAGGCATATCGGTCGAGCTGGTCCGTGATGATTTCGCGTGTGTAGTTGGCGTTGTCGAAGCTGAGGTCGTCGACGAAGCCGACATGGCCATGCAGATCGACGAGGGTCGGCATCACGGTCTTGCCGGTCAGATCGACCACGGTTGCGCCCTCGGGAATCGTGACGTTGGCGGCCAGTCCCACATCGGTGATGATCCCCTGTTCGACGACGAGGACGCCGCCGCCAAGCGGTGGCCCGCCGTCGCCAGTGATCAGGGTCGCACCTTCGTAGGCCATCACCTCTCTGGTCGGGTCCTCGGGCCCACCGCCGCCGCATGCCGTGATCCCGAATGCGAGCCCTGCAACAACCGCGATCGATCGTATGTTCATCTATGTCGCTTCTGCTGTGGCCGTGCCGTCTGGGGCACGATGCCGGTGTCGGAAGACGCGATTATATCCGCCGTCGGCGCCACCAACCTCGTTGGGGGCGGGCCGAAGGCCGAGGAGGCCTGATTGTTCGCGTCGGGCCATGCGGGGCGCCACCCATGTGTGGTCGCTCCGCATGGCCTGAGACCCGCTCGATGGGCTCGCGTGTGGCTACGGTGTGTCGGCGCTGGGACCGTAGATTCCGGGTACCGTGCCGCCCATTGCACGCAGGTATGTGCTGAGCTGCCCGCGGTGGTGGACCGAATGCTTCACCGCCATGGCGAGAAAGTTGACCCTGGACGCCTGCATCAGGCCGAGCAGGTCGAGCACCTCGACGAGTTGTTCGCCCGAAAGGCCGCGTACCCGGTCAAGGGCTGCGCCGACGTTGACCTTGTAGAGGGCCACCGCGTCGGTCGGGTTCATGATGCCGCAGGCGTCGGAGCCGTCGGGCGGCGCCGTGAACGCTCCGTTCGCGATGCAGGCGAGAATCCACTCGTCTTCGAGCGTGATGTGCCTGACAAGATCCAGACCGGTCTTTGATTTCGAGTCCGGCTGGTAGTCGAGCCGGTCGGCGGGAACCGCCTCGAGGACCCGCTGAGTCGTCTGCATTTCTTGTGCGAAGTCGGTGATGAGGAATGCGGCGATAGTGCTGGCTTCCCGGGGATCCATGTGTGTGTTCTCCTTTTGTGGATACGTTGGTCGGAACGCGAATCACGTATGTTATCTCGTAACCTGCGCCGGTGCGGCGTGGCCAAAGGCCTGCTGGAAGACGGCGGCGAGGTCGGTCCGTGCATGGCGGCATTTCGCACACGTGCTCCCATTGCGGCCGTTTAGCGCTACGATCTCCCGGTGACCAGTGACTGACAGGGTGGAGGTAGGAAGAGCGATGACTGGTACGACAATGCGACACACCGTCACGTCGGTGCTGATCGGCGCGACGCTCGTCTGGGCCGGTCAGGTTTTCGGGCAGACTGGCGCCGTCGACGGCGAGTGGCGGTTCTATGCGGGCGATGGCGGCCACACGCAATATAAGGCGCTCGACCAGATCGATCGCGACAACGTCGACGGTCTGGAGGTCGCCTGGCGGTGGCAGGCTGAGAACTCC
>JASLOY010000404.1:3794-4034 GCA_030745255.1 Vicinamibacterales bacterium | reverse complement strand
CGCGAGCAAGGCGTCCAGAGCTTCGCGCTGCACCCGCAGTTCGGCGTGTCGGGGACCGCCGGCTACGGGAAGCTCTATGCCTGGATGGACACGAGCGATAAGGCGCCCGAGCCCGACTTCGTGTCGGGCGGCGGGCAGGACTCGCACGACACGGTCCTGGTCGAATTCTCCGCCCGCGATGCCAGCGCCGCGGCATACGACGGCGAGCCGCCACGGGTGCTCCTCAGGGTGGAGCAGCCG
>JASLOY010000404.1:0-3784 GCA_030745255.1 Vicinamibacterales bacterium | reverse complement strand
GTTCCGCGCCGAGGACGGCCGGGTCGACCGCGCCTCCGAGCGCATCCTCCTCGAGATCGAGCAGCCGTTCCGCAACCACAACGGCGGCTACATCGCATTCAATCCGCTGGCGAGTCCCGCCGACTCGGACTTCGGGATGCTCTACGTCGGCCTCGCGGACGGTGGCAGCGGGGGCGATCCGATGGACCTGGCTCAGGACCTCGGAAAGGTGTTCGGGAAGATACTGCGCATCCAGCCGCTCGGCACCAACAGCCGCAATGGGCGCTACGGCATCCCGGCGGACAACCCGTACGCCTCGGTCGGTGGGGACGACACGCTCGCCGAGATCTTCGCGTCGGGTCTGCGGAATCCGCAGGGCCTGGCGTGGGACCGCGCGAACGGCAACATGTTCGTGACCGACATCGGTCAGAACATCATCGAGGAGCTCAGTCTCGTGACCGCCGGTGCAGACCTCGGGTGGAACAGCTGGGAAGGGAGCTACCGTTTCATCAGTCGCCGGGCGGTCGATCTCAACGACCCGCGCAGCGAGCCCGGCGTCACCTACCCGGTTGCCGAGTACGGCCAGCTCGATCCGATTCTCCAGCGCCAATCCGCCGCGGGGGGCGTGGTCGTCTACCGGGACGATGCGATTCCTCAGCTCGAGGGCCGCGTCCTCTTCGCCGACTTCCCGCAGGGAGAGATCTTCCATCTGACCGCGGACGACCTCCCCGAAGGCGGTCAGGACGAGATCCGCCGGGTGCTCCTGCGCGCTGGCGGAAGCACTCGGACGCTGCTACAGGTCGTCTCCGAGAAGCGGCGCGAACAAGGGCGCGAGCCTGCGGTTCGTGTCGACCTGCGCTTTGGCACCGGACCCGATGGCCGGGTGTTCCTGATGAACAAGCACGACGGGGTCATCAGGGAGGTGGCGCCGTGAGGATGTAAGCGGTTGCACGCCCAACGAAGTTGGGCAGCCGGATGCTCGGTCGTCGGATCTCGTGTCAGCTGGCCTGTTGGTAACGCGCCTTGGAGCGGTAGCAGCCTGCCCGGTTGTCTTTGACCCGCTCGAACTGGCCCTCGAGATCCATCGTCGTCTCGGCTGGGCCCAGGAAGAGGTAGCCCTCCGGATGCAGGACGCGGCCGACCTTCGCCAGTGTCGTGCGCTTGCCGTCGGCGTCGAAGTAGAGCATGACGTTTCGCATCATGATCACGTCCATCGTCGGCAGCGCAGGCCAGTCCTCGAGGAGATTGAGCTCCTCGAACCGCACCGCCTTGCGGATATGGTCTTTGAGCACCCAGTCCAGGCTGTTCCCGACGAAGTACTTCACTAGGTACGTGTCGGGCAGCCCGCGGTTCACGTCGACCTGACCAAACCGGCCCCGTCTGGCCCGGTCGAGGGCCATGGCGGAAATGTCGGTGCCCAGATGCGACACGTTCCAGGATGCGAGCTCCGGGAAGTGCTCGGCGAGCAGCATCACCACCGAATAGGGCTCCTGTCCGGTCGACGACGCGGCATACCAGAAGTTCAGCCGTCTTTCGTCTTGACGCGACGCGATCAGCTCCGGAATGATGCGGGTTCGCAGCGCCTCGAACGGTTCGCGATCCCGAAAGAAGCTGGTCTCGTGGGTGGTGAGGGCGTCGACCACCTTGCGATTCAGCGGCACGAGCGACCCGGCACGCAGTGCGTCGACCAGTTCGGGCAGGTCCGCGAAGCCTTCCTCCCGTGCCAGCGGTGAGAGACGCGCCTCGGCCAGATACGCCTTGTTGGCGCCGAGCACAATTCCCGCCTGAGCGCGGATGAAGGTGCGGACGAAGTCGAAGTCGAGGTCCGAAATGCCCATGCCCAGAGCTCGTGTCGTGGTTGTTCCAATCGCCGCGTCGCTTCCTCTTGGCGGCGCGGGGTTGCCCTTCTTCAGAAGTCCAGTGCCCGGGTCCACACGGCGTGCCGACCGCTGTGGCCGCTACGCGGCCTGATACTGGGCCAGCACGCCATCCAGTCGGCTCTGCACGCGGACGCACATCGTCTCGACGCCCTGTCGCGACAGCTCGAGCCGCTCGAGCGTGTCTCGCGGTACCTTCAGCTCTTGGGGCTGGGTGACATATCCAGCCCCGACCCGCTTTGCGACCACGTTGGCCAGACACACCACATCACAGACCACGTCCTCCCCCTGCTCCGGTGTGTGATGATGGATGATCGCGTTCACGAGCCGCTTGGGAAGCTTCCAGTGCTGGGCAATCAAGCCTCCCAGCTCACCATGATGAAACCCGAGAATCTCCGTCTCGGCCTCCGCGATCTCCAGATTGCATTGCTCGCGAGCTTTCCCGACGTAGCCCAGTAGCCCCGGTGCGAGAAATTGCACGAAGACGAGCTTGCCGACGTCGTGGAGCAGCGCCGCAGCGAACGACTCCGGAGGCACGGTCGTCTGACACACACCGCTCGCCGCCTCGGCTGCCAATGCTGAAGCGACGGAGTGTCGCCACAGATCGCCTTCCGAAAGGCCATATTGAGGCAGCCCCGTCTTGGTCAATCGCTGAACGCTGCTGCCGGTGGCCATCGAGAGGACAACCCCGATGCCCATGCGCATGAGGGCGTCCTCAATCGTTGCGATATGTCTGCTACTGCCAACGGCCGCCGAGTTGGCCAATCGGAGGAGCCTGGCGACCAGAGCCTGATCGAGGCTGATGACCTCTTCGGCCTCTTTGAGGCTCCAGGCCTTACGGGTCACGAGCGTCGCGAGCCGGGCAACGCTTGCCGGCAGCGGATCGAGCGCGTTGGCGGCTCGTACGAGTGCAGCTTGGTCAATCGGTTCAATCATAGAATCGCTTCATTAGATAATCGGCAGGATGGGGCGATTCAATAATGGGGAGGGGGCGCTCCGCTAGAAGCCAACGCGGAAGACGATGCGGGCCGACCGTGGCAACGCTGGATGGGTGTGCAGGTCTTCGACGCCTGCCGCCGGCTCGCCGGCCAGGCGCGACGCGTAGAAGTAGTCGATATCGGCGACCTCGGCATCGAACAGGTTGAAGAACTCGAGCACGAGGCTCGCCTGGTCGGAGACCCAGTAGCCGACCTCTCCGTTGACCAGCGTCGTGGCCTCGGATTCCACACGCTCGTCTTCCAGGAGCGCGCGCGGGCCGAAGTGGCGGAGACGCAGGCTGCCGAACGCGCCGCGCGCGGGCTCGACGGTCACCCCGGCCGCGATGACGCGACCGAGCGCTCCGGGAATCGCGTCGCCCACCGGATCATCATCGGTGAAGTGCGACCGGGAGAACGCCAGGTCGACGTCCACGGTCAGCCAGTCGGTCGGCCGGGCGTAATTCGTCCACTCGATGCCCATCCGCCGGCTCGGTCGGCCCGCCTCGGTCGACCCGGTGTCGCCGACAAATAGCAACTCGGAGTCAAAGCCGAGGGTCCAGAGCGCCACGGTGGACTGGAGCCCAGGAATCTTGACCGTGCGGAGTCCGATCTCGGCGCCGCGGGCGCGCACCAGTGGCGGCACGGGCGCCGCCGGCTCGCCGGTCTTCGGGTCGACGGCGAGGGTCACACCGAGGCCATGGTTGCTGTGAAATCCCAGGCCGGCATTGGCATAGACCTCGGTACCGTCCCACGGGCCGACGACGGTGGAGATCTTCGGGCTCAGAATGCCGTCGTTGCGCATTCCCGAGTTGAGCGGGTTGCTGGCCTGGACATCGAACTGGTACGCGTCGCCACGCAGTCCAAGCGTCGTTCGAAACAGCCGGGTCCACTCGATCTCACTCTGCGCGAAGATCCCGACCGAGGTCTGCCCCACGTCATCACGGCGTGTGG
>JASLOY010000403.1 GCA_030745255.1 Vicinamibacterales bacterium | reverse complement strand
ATCTGATCCAGTAGTCGTTCAGGCACGCTGTCCAGGTCATATACGGCGACGGTGACGACCTCGTGCGAGTCGTCACGAATCGTCGGTACGAACCCGAGCCGGCCGGCAGCCCTGAGCCAGATTCGCATGGGCTCTCCGTCCCACCCGCGAATCTGCGGGCGATGCCCGCTGGGCAGCGAGAAGTTGATGACGACCGCGTGCCTCACTTCGGTGGACGATTGCTCGGTCGCCACCGGTGGCGCGTGCTCGAGTGCGGTGCCCTGGGACGTGCCCACCGCCTCGGCGGCGGCCGCCAGGTGCCGGCGGAGGTCAGCGATGTGGTCGCCGATCTCCTCCTCGAACTGAAGGGCATACTCCGACGATCGAGCCCGGACGAGGCCACGCGAATACCGGATCATCTCCTTGAGCTTGCTCTCGCGGATGCCGTCGGCCGCGCCCTGCAGACTGTTCGAGCTGTCCGGCTCGTCGCGACGGAACTCGGCCGCCGTCGTGTCGAGCTCCTGCTCGAGGTCGGCCACCGCCGCCTCCATCTCGTCTTTCCGCGTCATCAGCCGGCGGATGCTTTCGCTTCGGTCCTGGTCAGGCAGGCTGCCCAGCCCTGCGATCTGGGCGCTGATCTCCGCCTCTTGCTCGGCCAGCTCGGCCGCACGCTGCTGCGTATCCTCGATTTGACGAGCGAGGCGACCGCTCCGATCGCCGACTGGCTGGCGTGGCGCTCGACGCAATCCGCTACTCGAAGCCTGCACTCGGACCGGCGGCTGCTGCGGCTCGACCGCGCTGATTGCGGTGACGGCTCCGCTACGCCCCAACGACGGCAGGTCGACCATGCCGACGGCGCCGGTCGTGAACACCACACCCAGGAGCATCGTCGCCACCCAGCCCGGCGACCGCGGCGCATCGTCGACCGGCACCCGCAGTATCCGACGTACGCGTGCAGCGAGCGACCCTTGCGTCGCGGCAAGCGCAGGAGCGCAGTCGCGTCCTCGCCGCGCCTCGAGCTCGGCAAGCGCCGCCGCGTACTCCACCCGGTCGTCGCACACGGCCAGGGCAATGTCGTCGCACGCATGCTCACGCTCGGCGCGAACGCGGCCCGATAGCCACCAGACGGCCGGGTGATAGAAGAGGAGTGTCTCGACGACCGTCTGGAGGAGATTCACCACGTAATCGTGCCGACGAACATGCGCCAGCTCATGGGCGAGTATCGCCTCGACCTGGGCCGGCGAGAGGGCGGACAGGGCCGCTATCGGCAGCAGGATCACCGGACGCACCCACCCGATGACGGTAGGTGAGTCGACGGCCGCCGATTCGACGACACGGAAGGGCACACGCAAGCCCAGCCGCGATGCCATCTCGTGACACACGGTGCGCAGCGGAGGCGGGGCCGCGCTGCGCCAAGTTCGTCGCAGACGACGAACCTCACGCAGCCTCACTGCCATCCGCGCCAGCAGAAACAACACGCCCGCACACCAGCTCCACACCACCGGTGGGAGCCAGCCATTTGCACGGTTGCGCAACATCCCACCGATCGTCTCGCCAATGGAGACAACGCTCAGGCGTGACCTGGTTGGCTCTGGCGCGAGTCGTGGTGTGAGAACCGGGGCCTCCCCCGCCGCATCGACGAGGGACCGAGGCGTGAGCGCCGGAGCCTCCATGGCCGCGTTCATCAGAGGCCTCGGAGATGTTGACGACAGGACCAGTGCGGTCGCGATGGGCACCACGAGCATAGCGACGAGCCCTCCGCACGCGACGACGTAGCGCGCATTCGAAGGCCAGCGCCGACCCAGTCGGAGCGTCGCGGCGACCATGAGCGCGATGAGCCCGCCTTGCCACACGAAATGCGCGAGGGTCCAGCCCGTGACGTGCATCCAGGAGCTCATCGAATTCATCGGGGACCTCCACGTGCCTTCGTCAGCAGCGCCTCGATCTCGGCAAGCTCCTCGGGTGAGGCCTTCGAGGTCGCCAGGGCCTGCATCACCAGCCGTGACGGCGAACCGTCAAACGCC
Organism: Vicinamibacterales bacterium; assembly: GCA_030745255.1. Lineage (GTDB taxonomy): Bacteria > Acidobacteriota > Vicinamibacteria > Vicinamibacterales > UBA8438 > NP936. Next base: position 2,039 of record JASLOY010000403.1, on the reverse strand, counting down.
CGGGCAAGTAGGTCTCTGACGAGCTGCCGCTGGGTCTGGTTCTCGCTGACGGCCGCTCTGTAGACGTGAGCCTGCTTCGACTCGTTGCGCCGCACGAGCCGCTTGTCGATCATGATCTGCAGGAACTTCAGGACGGTGGTATAGCCCCGCTCGCGGCCCATCGTCGAAGTAATCTCTCGGACCGTGCTGGGGCCCCGCATCCACAACACGCGCAAGATGGCGAGTTCCGCGTCGGTCGGTGTTCGGCGTTTGCTCATGGGATCGTCATATTGTACGAATACATTCGTAATATCAAGCCACAATTACGAATGACTTCGTACATGCATCGCGCCCGGTGGTCGCGGGTCGGGACGACGGCCCTGAGATCCGAGGGCCACGTGCCGGGCCGTCTCCGTACCTTGCTTGGCGCAGCCGGTCGAGTCGCGCACAATAGTGGCATCCACGTCAGGGAGGTCATCTCATGCGCCGTATCGTGCCGCTGGTTCTCATGGTTGCAGTTGTCGGCTGCGAGGCGCCCATCGATGACTACGGCGCCGTCTTCGACGGTACCGCCGGACAATGGGTCGATCTCACACACGCGTTTTCCAAGTCGACGATCTACTGGCCGACCGACACCGAGGGATTTCAGCTGGAGGAGCTGGCGTTCGGACCCACGGAAGGCGGCTGGTTCTACGCGTCGTATCAGTTCGCCACGGCGGAGCACGGTGGCACCCATCTGGATGCGCCGATCCACTTCGCCGAGGGTCGACGAACAAACGACCAGATCCCGCTCTCAGGGCTCATCGGGCCCGCCACGGTCGTCGATGTCACGGCGCACGTGACTCCGGATTACCTCGTATCCGTCGGCGATCTCACCGCGTGGGAGGCGGCAAACGGAGCGATACCGGACGGGGCCATCCTGTTGATCCGGACGGGGTGGGCCGACCGCTGGAACGACCGCACGGCATATCTCGGCACCGACCTGACTGGGGAAGCGGCGGTGGCTCAGCTGCACTTCCCCGGTATCAGCGCGGAAGCGGCGCAATGGCTCGTAGACAACCGCGGGATCGTCGCCGTCGGCATCGACACACCCAGCATCGACCGCGGTCAATCTGAGGACTTCCGTGCGCATGTGATCTTCTACGCCGAGAACATCGCCGGGTTCGAGAACGTCGCCAATCTCGCGGCGCTGCCCGCCATCGGGAGCTACGTGATCGCGCTTCCGATGAAGATCAAAGGCGGCAGCGGCGGGCCGCTCAGGATCGTCGCGTTTGTTCCACAGAAGGACGGCTCATGACGGGCTCTTCACTCAGTCTGCGAAGGCCCGGAACCTGAGGGATGTCGCAAGTGCATTGCGTATCAGAGAGAAGGGAAATGGTCAGTCAGCCTCAACTTGACAGTGCCGGCCAAGGGCTGAAGCAAGATGCACCATGCCGATCGCGGTCGGCAACGTCGTGTGGTACAGCGAGTCGGCGGTGCGACCGAACACCCTCGTCCGCTTCGACTCCAAGAGTGAGCGCTTTCAGACCTGGGTCATGCCGTCCGGCGGCGGCGTCGTGCGCAACATGATGGCGACGACGGACGGCAACCTCGTGCTGGCCTGCAGCGGCGTGAACCGCGTCGCCCTGGTCGAAGTCGGCAACTGACCACTGCGGGTGGTTCGCCAGCAGCACCACCCGCGCGGCCACAGGCTGTTCCGTGACATTGACGTGGGCGATCCGGCGGCGGTAGTGCCACAGGACGACGAACGCGAACAGCACCCGCAGCCTCGCTCTTGACTTTCCGCGGCGAGGCGATAATACTTTGTATTGTAAAGTTTTATTATTCTTCCACTCGAGGTCCTTCGGCATGCAGCTCGACGAGGCGTTGCGCCAGATCTCAGACATTCGCCATCACATGGCGCGAAGCGAGGTGTTTCGCGGCTATCGATCGATGACGGTAGGGTTTTCCGGTGTCTCGGGTCTGCTGGCCGCCGCGTTTCAACCGCTGTGGGTCCCATCGCCCGCGAGCGAGCTGGGGCGCTATCTTGGTCTGTGGCTCAGCGTCGCGGCAGTCGGTCT
>JASLOY010000402.1 GCA_030745255.1 Vicinamibacterales bacterium | reverse complement strand
CGGGGGAAGACCAGATCATCAGGACACTCGACCAGATCTTCGGGACAACGTCGGAGCGGCCGCGCGCGGTGCCGGACCCCCTGGCGATGTCGGGCACGACGCAGGTCGAACCGCCCGAACCTGACGACGACGAGCGTCCGGCGACACTCGTGGTCGAGGAACTGCTGCGAAAGGCGATCAAAGAAGAGGCCAGCGACATTCACATCGAGCCGCACGAGCACACGGTCGTGACACGTCTTCGCCACGACGGCATGCTCGGGCCCGGCCCCCCGCTGCCCCGGTCGATCTTCCCATCGGTGTTGACGCGCATCAAGATCCTGGCCGACCTGAACATCGCGGAGAACCGCCTCCCGCAGGACGGTCGCATTCTGCACCAGCTCGACGACCGTCGGCTCGATCTGCGCGTCTCCGTTTTTCCGACGATACATGGCGAGAACGTGGCCATTCGCGTACTCGACAAGAACCGCAGCTTCGGTCTGGAGTCGCTGGGCTTGGCACCGAAGGAACTGGCGCTGTTTCGACAGTGCCTCACGCGCCAGCATGGGTTGTTCCTGGTCACCGGGCCAACCGGCTCTGGCAAGACGACCACCCTCTATTCGGCGCTCAGCGAGATCAACTCGGTCGAGCAGAACATCGTCACGCTCGAGGATCCGGTCGAATACGAGCTGCCCGGCATCCGGCAGACCCAGGTCAACCCGCGCGCCGGCCTGACGTTCGTGGTCGGCCTCCGCGCGCTCCTGCGCCAGGATCCCGATGTCATGCTCGTCGGCGAGATGCGCGACCTCGAGACGGTGGAGATCGCGATTCGTTCAGCCATGACCGGCCATCTGGTCTTCTCCACGCTGCACACCAACGAAGCGCTCGGCGCCATTCCCAGGCTGATGGACATGGGCGTTGCCTCGTACTTGCTCTCCTCGTCGCTCATCGGCGTGCTGGCGCAGCGCCTGGTCCGCACGATTTGTCAAGAGTGCAAAGTGCAGATCAGCGCTGAAGAGGCCGGTCTTGCGCGGCTCGGAGAAGTTGGCGAGCACGTGACCGCGACGTTTGCCGGAAAAGGCTGCGCGTCGTGCAAGGGGAACGGTTACCGGGGCCGCACCGGCGTCTTCGAGCTGTTCGTGCCGCAGGCAATGCACTTGGCGGCCATCGCCGGCGATCCCGATGAGCTCAAGCGTTTGGCGATCGAGCGAGGCGGGCTCGTTCCGATGGTGCATCAGGCAATCGCCAAGGTCTCGGCGGGCATCACGACCGTGGACGAAGTCGTTCGGTCGGTCTTCAGTGAGGTGAGCGAGTGAGAGGGCGACGGCTCGGCGTCGAGGCTTCGGGCGACCGGCTCCTCTCGGTGGCGGTGAGCCGGGGACGCATTTCGAGCGCCAAGGCGATCGCGCTGCCGCCAGCGGGTGCGCCGACCGGCAGGCTGGCCCTGCAGCCGCACTTCGGTGCCGCGCCAGTTCACGTGGCAATCTCGGACCGGGACAACGTGCACCGCCTGCTCCTGGTGCCGCCGATGACGGCAGCGGAGCGTTCAGAGGTCGTGAGTCGTGAGTCCGAGCGAGAAGGTGGGGTTCCCAGAGCCACCGCGTGGGGCAACGTCCGGCGCATCGAGGTCGACGGGCTTCCCATGGACGAGCTGCTGGTCGCGATGGTGTCACCTGACCGGCTGGAGCAGGCCCTCGAGCCGATCCTCGAAGACGGAGCCGTTCCGCGCACGGTCGTCACCGGTTCGGTGGCACTGCTGGCGGCCGCGCGCTCTCTGGCGCCGGCCCCGCTCGATCGACCCACGGCACTCGTCCATTGGGGGACCGCCACGCTGACGATCGCCGTCGTCTCGGAAGGTGTGTTGAAATTCGCTCGCGTCATCGAGCCGCCGGCGGCAACGCTCGACCCGTTCGACTGGATCCCGGTGGAAGTCGACCGGTCGGTGCGGCACTACAGCTCCGCCTCAAAAGGAGAGCGCGTCGAGCAGGTGATGGTGTCGGTGGCGGACGCCGACGCCGCCCGCCGGGTCTTCGCGGACGGCGATCTCGCCGAGCGCCTGCGGCTGACGGTAACGAACCTGAACGCGCTTTTGGCACCGGCGGTGTCACAACCACTCGACCCCAACGTGGCGGCTGGCACGTTTACGCTCGCCTACGGAGCCGCGCTCCTCGGAGCGAACGAGGCGCCCAACCTCCTGCCCCCGGCGCTCGCCTTCGGTCGGCGGTCGCGAAAGGTCATTGCCGCGGCCGTGGCCGCCAGCGCGACGGCCGTGGCGCTGGTAGCATCGAGCCTGCCGTCGATGGCGCAACGGGCGGATGGCCTCCGCGCCCGACTCTCGCAGCTACAGTCGGCGCAGCAGGCTGCGCAGGTCCGGCTCGATGAGGGCAGCCGCGCGGAAGCCGAGCGCGAGCAGGCGCGCCAGTTGGCGCGCTTCCTCGGCGACGATCCACTGAACCTGATTCCACCTATTGACCCGCTGCGAGAGATCGCGCGCCTGGCCCCGGCCGATCTTCGGCTCGAACAGCTCACCTTGTCCGCCGATGCCCAGGGCTACGCGGTCAATCTCGTCGGACGGGTCGAGCTGGACGACTTCACCGAGGCGCAGCGGACTCTCAACGAGTTCTACTACGGCCTCCGCGACTCCCCGATCTTCTATGCGGTGACGATCCAGCAGAGCTCCTGGGCGCCGCAGTCGGTCGTGGCGGCCGCCGATCCATCGGAGACATCAGCCGAACCGGACGCGCAGGCCGCGGCAGACCTCGCCGCCACCTCGGTGGTTGGAGCCGAGCGTCCGTTGGAGTTCGTGTTCGTGCTCAGACTGAAGAGGCTGGCATGATGCGGGAGCTTCCGTTGACGGTTGGCGCGCTGGTGGCCATCGGCATCGCGGTCGTGATTGCCCTTGGCGGGTACTTCGGTGTCGTGGCTCCACGGCGACGCGAGATCGCGCGGCTCGAGCAGCAGCTGAACGCGGCGTCGACGCAGATCGCGGCCGCGCCGGCGGTCGCGGCGATCAGCCCGAACGAGCGCGCCCAGTGGCGAGGGAGGACGAGACCCGCCGCCAGCTGGCGTACCTCGTCGAGACGATCGCCGGGAGCACCGACACCCGGACCTACGGCTTCGTGGGTGACACCGGGCGGCTGCCCAAGAGCCTCGAGGAGGTCAACTCGACCGGCGGCTCGCACACGCTCTGCGACGGCAGTTGGGACCCCAGCGTGGTCACCTACCATGCGGCGGACGGGCCGACCGAGCACCGGGGGCACACGTCGATGGGCTGGAACGGGCCCTACGTCCGGCACATTTGGGCAGCTGGCGACTATCTGGTCGACTCGTGGGGTCAGGCGCTCCGCTACACCTGTCCCGAGTCGACCAAGCCGGACACCGATCCGTTGACCGGCGGTCTCGCGCTGACGTATCGGACCGGCAAGATCGAGAGCGCGGGGCCGGACGGCGCGTTCGATACGGAGGACGACATCGCATCGGATGAGTTCTTCGATCGGGGCAACATCCTGATGACGGTTAGGGTCGGGAACTCGCAGTCGACCCCGTCGAGCCTGCTGGTCACGCTCTTCTATCCGGTGAACGGCGAGCAGACGAGCGTGTCGTCGGCGCCGACCACGCTCGAGACGGCGTCGGGCTCGGAGAAACTGCTTCCCTTCGGCTCGATCCCGGCCGGGGTCCGTTTCGTCCAGATCGACATCGGCGCCAGAACCGAGACGTTCCACATTGTCCATGACGCTGGCATCGGCAACGCGATGTTGTATATCGTTCCGCAGAACTGAGCCCGGCCGGGCTCGGCTGGGGACGACGGCTCGCGGCCACGCTCGGGGCTTCAGCCTGCTCGAGCTGCTCGTCGCGGTCTCGGTCGTGCTGTTGGCCGTCGTCGTGATGGCGCCGCGCCTGTCCGGGCTCCTTCGGAACAACCAGGAGGCCGCCACCCAGGCGCAGGCGCAGGATATCTACGAGGCGATCTTCGGCAATCCGGACGAAGGCACGTTCGGGTTCCTCGGCGACATCGGCCGGTTGCCGAACACGCTGTCCGAGCTCGTCACGCAGGGCAGCCTGCCGGACTTCAGCACC
>JASLOY010000401.1 GCA_030745255.1 Vicinamibacterales bacterium | reverse complement strand
TCAGCTTCATGGCATCGAACTTCGCGTCGTTCTCGATGGTCAGCGCGACGAAGTCGGTCGTGCCGCTGTTCTGTGAGAGTCCGAACTGGGCGCGGCCAGACCACTGGCCGGAGTCCTCAGCCTGGGCGCTCTGCGCATAAGCGGCGGGGGAGAGGGTTGCGAAGGCGAGGAGGGCGCCGCACAGGATAGGTCTCATGGACCATTGTGGCTCGAGGGCGGGTAGTCGATCCGGGTTGTACGCAACAACAGCGCGGGCCATCGTCGACAGGCGGTATCTAGGCCCCCGAAGGATCGACCCTCGTGCCTTGCCGCCCCGAGCGGCCCCGTATGCCGCCCGGAGTGACCAGGCGCCCGGGGAAGCCTCGGCCCCCTCTTCATGCTGGATTGACGCGCCGTTCCGTTCGAACGTACCGACGATGCGGCTCGTCCCGTGTCGGGGGAACGCCCGAGCCTGGTTGGGTGCCGAGTGAGCTACTACTGCCGTGTGGCTGTCCAATCACCGCCGCCATAGCCACCGAAGTCGGCCGATCCCATCATCTCATCGCCATCGACCGTTCCGTCCATCGCGATTTCGATGAATGCCCCGCCGGCATCTACCTCGATGAGCCACTCGAGCTTGTTGCCCACGATCGTCCCTTCGAACTCGACCGCGCCCTGATCACTGGCGAGCTCGCCGGTAACCGTCTCCCCGTCCTGCTCCAACTTCAGGGTAGCCGTGCGCGACCCCTGGTCGGTGTCGAACGTCATGCTCCACTCTCCGGTGATGTCGGTCTGCGCAGCCACGGCTACCATGAGCATGGTGGCCACAATCCCGAGTACCAGGATCAATCGTTTTCGCATGGTCATCATCTCCTTCATCGAGTTCTCTGCGGGGCTTCGTCAAGCAGCTCGAACGCCCGGGCCTGAGCAAGCCGTCTGTCTCTCGCCGCCCGATGATAGCCCACCCGCGGAGAGCGCGTCTCAAAAGGGACATCCACATCCTCAGCCGTCCAGCCGATGCTCGAGCAGGGCGACGCCTCAAACACAACCACTCAGCTCAGGGTCATCCTCGTCCAGAACTGGTTCGACGAACTCCAGCGCCTCGTCCCCACTCCGTAGCGACCGGAACCGGCGCACATCTCGCCATCGCCGGCATGGCACCCACCGTTCTATCGATACACCGCCAAGAATCCTCACGAGGAAGGCCACTCGTCGCCCGACCACATGAACCACGACTGGGCAGAAATCGCCCCGCAACCCCAAGCGCACGGCTTCTCGCTTCCACGTGGGGCCCCCGGGCCAAGTGATATAGGCGCAGAAGACACACGCGAATAATGACTCCACCTGATCGTAGGACATGACAGGAGCCGCCGACGCGAAACCGTCGGTGGACATCCAGGGAAAGGTGGACGATGACCCTGCAACGCTTTCAGAGACTGACGGCTGGTAGCAAACAGCCAGACCTACGGCGCGCAATGAGCGTGGCTCTCACGGTAGAAGTGCCCCACAACCTCGAGAGCTATGCGCGGTTCTACAGCCGTGTCGTGCAGGCACTCGGGGAACTCGACGGCGAGTCGCTCAGGGCGGTGGGCGAGTCCGCATCGGCCACACCGGCGAGCAACCGCTCGGCAATCGCTTGAAGCTGGACGTTGCAGCTCCCGTTCGTTGGAGCCAGGGTCAGAAACGGCCGGACAAACGGCCAACAGTCAGGCGAGGTGCGAGGGGTCTGCTGGACCCACGCAATGTGTGAGAATAGCAGGCGATGGACTTGAGAGACTTGGTGCCGTTCGGCGTCATGGTGCTCGCGGCGTTTGCGTGGGGGAACGTCGGTTCCAAGGGCAGGCTGGTCATTTCGATGGGTGTGGGCGTGGCTCTGGGCGCCTATGCCTTCATAACCCCGGATTGGACTCCGTTTGGGTCCAGCCTTCGTGAGTTCCTGCTCAGCGTCGTCTTCCTGATCGCTGATCTTTCCGTGATCGCGCGGGATGTTCGGCAGTTGCGCCGGCAACGAAACGAGCACTAGGCCGCCGCCGGCCGTCTCTCACCGCCGCCCTCGAAGCTGCCCCCGTCCTACGGCTTCTCGAAGATCGAGTGATCGACCTCCCTGTTGAGCTCGGTTGTGGTGAACCGCGTGTCCATGGTGAACGCACCGGGAATGTCGACCGAGTTCAGCGTCGGGAGCATGACGCCCTCAAACTCCTCATAACCGGATGCATCGGCCGTGATTGTCACGGCGCCGCCAAACTGTTTTTTTCAGACGTAGGCGTGGTCAACCAGCTTGCCCGACGGGGTCGGCTCGAGCGACGGAGCGCGCTCTTCGGCAAGGCATTCGAAAACTGGGTGTTTCATGAGCTGACAGCGTGGAACGCATATGGCGAGCGCAACGCCATGATCTCGCATTGGCGGTTGGCCAGCGGAATAGAGGTCGATTTCATCGTCAACGACATGCACGTGGCGATCGAAGCCAAGGCGAGTCACAAGATCACGTCGGATCACCTGAAGGGATTGCGGCAGCTCGGAGCCGACCATCCGGAGGCGGCCCGCCGCTTGGTTGTCTGTCTCGAGCCCAGATCTCGCACGACGGAGGACGGTATCGAGATTCTGCCGGCCAACGATTTCGCCCGCCGTCTGACGAACGGCGAAGTCTTCTGAGCGCACCGAACAGGCCGGCGCGATGGGGTCGGGGCGTTTCGCGTCAAGGCCGATGACGCGGAAACGACGTGCGCTATTCTCGGAATGGTTCCGACACACCAACCTCCACCTGAAACCGGCGGAAGTGGCTGTAGGTGGCGGTGCCGTCGACCCGGGAGCCCAGCCGGCTACTGTCATAGCGTTCGCGCATTTCGATCGGCACGAGGTGGTCAATCGTCTCGGTCTCCGCGTATCTGACGGTGATGGTCGCATCCACGTCGTCGCTGTCGACGATCAGCTCCGTGACGAGCACTCGGCCGGTCGCCGGCTCGATCCAAAAGCGACCTTCGGCGGGCAGGTTGTCACCGTCTCGTCCCCGAATCACGGAGATCGGCCACGTTTCCGTGTACCGAAGCACCCAGATGTCGGCACTGTCGGCCGGAGCGTCGAGACCGAGAGCGGGCGACATGTCCGTTGCGCGCGCGAAGTCGAATCGCGGCTTGTAGGACGCGGAGAGAAAGAGGAGCGCGTAGGTCGGGGTGTTGAAGTTTCGCGCGATGCCGCCAATGTTGTAGCGGGCGCTATCGTTGCGGATGCCTGCAATCTGCCGACTCGTCGACGCCGACGGCTCGAGAAACAGTCGGCTCAGCCGATCCTGCCGGTCACGGACGGCCCGGTCGTCGACTTCGAAGACGTCACGGAATCCGTAGTACCGGTCCTCTCCCTCAGGACGGATGAGCAGAAAGTCCGATCGCAGCACCCGGCGTCTGTCGGGGTCGCCGAAGCCGACGGTCGCCGGGTTTCTCGCGCGCTGCTGGTAGCGTTCCTCGGCGACCATCCCCGACAACTGGTCGTGGAGCTTGTCGACGTAATCGGTCGCGCGCGCAAGCACGTCGGCGAGGGAGGGCTCCTGTGCCCGACTTGCCAGTGGCATCGACACCAACGCCAGTGCCGCTAGCAACGACCGCTCGATGCCGACACGCGAGCGGCCCATCGTAGTACTCGAGTTGGGTGGGAGGAACCGTCTGTCGTCTGATGTCTGTGAATGCTGAGGGATCAGCGCGGCGACCGGTCCTGGACCGGTCGCCGTATCGCCAACCGTTACTGGAGACGGACCACGAGGGCGGCGCGGCGGTTCAGCCGCCGCGTCTCTTCGCGGGCGTTGTCGTGCATCGGCCGGTCCTCGCCGAAGGTTACCGTGCGCAGCCGGCCGGCTGAGATGCCGCGGCTCGTCAGATAGTCGCGTACCGCGGTAGCACGCCGCTCGCCGAGCGCCTGGTTGTATTCGGATGTGCCGATGTTGCAGGTGTGGCCCTCCACCGTCAAGCTCAGAGTGGCGTCATCGTTCATCGCCGCGACCGCCTCGTCGAGAATCCGTGCGGCGCCCGGTCGCAACGTGTATCGGTCGAAGCCAAAGTGCACGTCCTCGAACGAGTACTCCCGCGGCGGTG
>JASLOY010000400.1 GCA_030745255.1 Vicinamibacterales bacterium | reverse complement strand
CGTCAACTGACCATCAGGACTGAGCACGGCGTAGAACAAGGTCACGAACCGCGACTCGATCGCCCGATGGATGAGCGCGGTGTTGACGTTGCTCAATGCATCGGCCGGACCGGATGCCGTGGTCGTCTGCGCTGCCAGTGTCCCCTGCAGCAAGGCGCCAAGAAGCGCCGCCGGTGGCCCTTTGCCGGCGACGTCGCCCAGCGCGAAGCCGAACCGACCGTCCGGCAGGTCGACGTATTCGAAGAAATCGCCACCGATCGATCGGCACGCCAGCATCTCGGCCGCCGCATCGAAGTACTTGCCGGCCCGATTGCGCGTCGGCAGCAGCGCCTGCTGGATCTGCGCCGCGGTGGCCATCTCCTGGTCGAGCCGCGCTTTCTCGAGGGCGGCTTTGTAGAGTTGGGCGTTGTCGATGGCTACCGCCGCCTCGGCGGCCAGCGTGTCCAGCGTGGCGCTGGTCTCGGCCGACATCAGCGTGCCCTTCTCGCGACTGTCGAGGTAGAGGACACCGATTCGCCGGTCGGCGGCGGTGCTCTCGGCCGACTCGACGTAACGCAGCAGCCGCAACGGCACGCATAGCACATTGCGGATGCCGAGTGCCACGGTCCCCACATGCTTGTCGGCGAGATCACCGTCGAGCAGGTCCGCCTCGATGCGCGCCTGACCAGTCCGGAACACCTCCTCCGGAATCTTGCGGCTGGTCTCGAACCTGCTCCCCGGCAACGTGGCCCGATCACGCGAACGCCCCAGCTTGAACTCCAGAACATTGTCGTCGCCAGCCAGCATGATGAAGCCCCGCTCGGCGCCGCTGACGGCAATCGCCGAGTCCATGACCAGCCCCAGGACGTCATCCAGCACCCGACCAGAGCTCAGGGCACGGAGCCCCTCGAGCAGCACGGCCACCTGATGCATTTCGCTGACCGCCCCGACGTTCCGCGTGTCCTCGACGGGCGCGTCCGAGACCAGGAAGACGAGTTCGGCGCCGCCGCTGCGCCCCAGCTTGACCTGGTCACCGTGCTCGAGACGCCGCTCCTTGATCTCCTCGCCGTTGACAAACGTGCTATAGCGGGAGCCGCGGTCCCGGATCTCGAAGCCATCGCCAGCGCTGACGATTTCGGCATGGTCACGTGACACCTCCCCGCTCGGCAGGTGCAGGTCGCTTGTCACGCGCCGGCCGATGGCAAACGGGTCCTTCTCGATCGGCACGGTCCGCTGACCCAGCTGGTCGGTCACTTCAAGTCTAGGTTGGGTCATGAGAGTCGCCGGGGGCGGATGCGGAAAAGATCTTACCCAAACGCCGCCCTACCTCGCTAGTGTCTTCATCGTCGCCACCAGACGGCGGCCCCCGTAACGCCAAACAAGAGCCCCGCCACCACGCGTACCGCCGGAGCCTCGAGCTGCCGGTCGACGAACAGAGCCAGCGCAACCAGCGCGACCAACGCCACCCACAACCAGACCGGCCGACGCTGGCCTGTGGACGGCTCGCGCCGGCGCTCGGTCGTGGCTGCGCCGCACCGGAAACAGATCAGGGCGCTGTCGGCGATCTCGGTCTGGCATTTGGCGCATTGCATGAGGATGACGATCCTACAGAAGTCAGAAGTCAGAGGGCAGAAAGTAGAAGACGGGTCACCGATTACCTTCCGTCACCTGAGCCCCCACCGGCGTCGGAGCCCCCACTCTACCGACAACACACCGACCACCAGCAAGAAGCCCCAGAGACTGTCCAACATCTCGTGCACAATCGGCGCGGCCTCCCCAACGGCGCGTGCACGAAGGAGGGCCGCCAGGTCCTCAATGTCCTCGTCATCACCCAGATCCAGCAGCCGTCCGCCCGAGGCTGCCGCGACCCGTTGCAGCACCGCGTCTTGACGGCGCGGGTCGGTCAGCTCGAGGTCGGCTCCACCAACCAGCACCGCCACTTCGGCCCGACCGAGCGCGTTCGACCCGCGATCGACCAACGCGCTCACCTGGTGCACTCCCCTCCGGCTTGGCGCTACCTCGGCCGCATACCGGCCCGACTCCCCGACCACCGGGGTGGCCGACATCTCGCGCGCGTCGCCGTTCGGATCTGTCACACGCACCCGCACGGCCGCGTCGAGCACCGGGGCAAACGCCTCGTCGACCACGACCACGTCGATACGCAACGGGTCCCCCTCGGCACGTCCGCCCTCAACTCGCAACATGATCGGCTCGGGCGCATCCGCGCCCAGCCAGCGGGCCGTTTGCCTCCAGAACCTGTCATAGATCTGGTCGGTCGATGGCAGCAGCATCTTCCACCGCCATGACGCCTCGCCAGCGAACACCATCGTACGTCCGCGCCCAAAGCGCTGCACCGCGACAACTGGTCGCTCACCGGCGTCCTCGCCCGTCGTGGTCGCCAGCACCGCCGTGCCGGGTCGCGGCAACCCGAACGGGAAGATGTCCCCCAGCGTCGGCGCCGCATCCCATCGACTCCGGGTCTCGGAGCGGCTGCCGCCCAACCGCATGATCGGGTGATCCTCACCATCGGCGGTCAGCGCGATCTGGTGCGGCGACCCGACCGCATCCGACAAGCCGAGCTCGACGCCGCGGCGGTCGGTTGGCGCCAGCGGCAGCAGCGGCTCGAGAGGCGTCTCCCCCCAGCGGCGAGCCTCGAACGACCTCGCCCCCATGACCAGCAGTCCGCCACCGCGCTCGGCAACGAACGCGGCGGTCATCTCGATCTGCGCCGGGCGGAACAGATCGACATCGACATTGGCCAGAATAACCGCGTCATATTCGAACAGCGCCTCACGGGTCGTGGGATACCCGCTGGCGAGCGCACGCGTGCGCTCGGCGTCGCCCTGGATGTAGAACGTGCGCTCGCCGCGGTCGTTCTGCCCTTTTTGTGCCACCGCGTCGATCTCGATCCCGGGATCGTCGTGCAACGCGCGTTTCAGAAAGCTGTGCTCGTATCCGGGCGCCCCCTCGACGAGCAGCACACGTCGCGGACGACCCGGGGGCTCGACCAACACGCTCCGCACGTTGTTCTCCGCCACCAGCTCGGTCGGATCGCTGGGAATCTCCACGGTGTAGAGCGTCGCAGTCTCCGGCTTCGGCGAGACGGGCACGACTGTGCGCCGCACCCCGCCATCTGCGGGAAGCGTCACCTGGATCGCCCGCAATAGTTGCCCGTCTTCAAGCACCCTGACCTCGAACGGCGCCGTGCCGAACCCGTGCCCCACGGCCGAGAGACTCAAGTCGATGACCGACTCGTCGACGACCGCCTGCCCGGCGGTCAGATCGAGCACCTCGCGATCGCGCGCCACCGCCGGTGCGCCGACCCCGATGGTGAACACCGGCGCCCCAGCCGGAGGCACGGGCCCGGCGCCACCGGTCTCTCCGCCATCTGAGACCACGACGATGCCGGCGACCGAGCGATCGGCATAGCGGGTCTGGACCGCCTCGAGCGCGGCCATCAGGTCACTCCGCCTGGCCTCGGCACGCACGGTGGCCAGGTCCACGGGCGCGAGCGTCTCGCCAAAACCCAATAGCTCAACCTGGAAGTCGGTGCCGAGCGAGGGACGGATCCGGTCGCGAATCAGCGCCACCGCCGTATCCATCCGGGACGCGCCCGCCACATCGGCAAGCGCCATGCTGCGCGACTGATCCAGCAGCAGGGCAACAACCGAGTCGGTTGCCGCCACCGGCTCCAGACGCACCGGCTGGGCCAAGAACAGGAGAAGGAGGAGAAACACCGTGAAGCGCAACCACATCAGCACGCCCCGTCGCCGGACCGAGAGCAGGATGATCGGACCCGCATAGGCCCAGTAGGCGGCACAGGCGGCGCCGGCAACCAGCACGAAGGCCAGCCACCACGGAAACGGGTACGCAAAACGCATGACAGTGAGATTGGCGGCAGCTGAAAGATGTGGGCGAACTCTAGATTCAGGGCGTCTCCGGACCCAAGGCGAGCGAGCGGTAGTATTGGTCGACGAGACGGCGATACCGTTCAGGCAGTAGATCGTCCGGCCCAGCGCTCAGTCGGTCGCGATGCGCATCTGCCGCAAGCTCCCGTGCTCGCTTTGCCTCGAACTGCTGCAGCG
>JASLOY010000003.1:21060-24725 GCA_030745255.1 Vicinamibacterales bacterium | reverse complement strand
CTGGAACACCCGGATGGCCCCCAGATCTTCGCCGTCGTAGAAGCTGCTGTCTTCCACCTGGATGCCGTCGACCGACCCGCTGGCCGCATCGAAGCTGATCGAGTACACCAGCCCGCGTTCGTCCTCGATGTGGTCCGTCGCGTTCCCCGTGAAGGTCGCGTGATGAATGAAGGTGCCCGAGTAGTCGGTGTCGGCGCCTGAGATTGCGGCGTTGCCCATGTTCATGAAGTGGATGCCGGCTATTTCATTCTGCTCGGAAAGCTCGACCATGACGCCGCCTGGCAGCGCGGCTGTGTTGGTGAGTCGCACGCGGTCAGACGCGTCTTCGAGGAGGGCGTCGTTCGCGCCAACGCCGATCAGCTTTTGGCGTGGCTTCAGGGCGATGCCGCCGTCCAGGACCTTGCCGCTGTCACTGGCCTGCAGGTAGATGGTGTCTCCAGCAGCGGATGCCGACTCCGCCTGCGACAGGGAATCGAAGGGGCTGCGCCGGCTGCCATCGCCACCGGACCCGGCGTCGGCGGAGACGTAGAACGTCGCGCCCGCGGAGGTGCTGGGCGCCTGAGCTTTTGCAGGCGACGACAGGGCGAGCAGCACGCCGAACACAACCAGCGACGGCGCGATCTCGCGCGAGTACCGAATTTTCATGACGGCTGCTCCAGTCACACAGGCCTGCAAGGGTGGCTCTCGACTCCGTGCCAACGATCATGCACGAGCGGATGCCGCGCGTTCAATCCGAATCGTCAGGCTGAGGGAGGTATGGCTGCGCCGAATGCCTGCGTGGCTTCGTCAGTGAGCAGGTACCGAATGATGAACACTCCGACGATGGTACCAATGGGGATAAAGATCAGTCCCATGATCGCGAGGACCATCGCCAGCCATCGTCCCCATTCCCGTAGTTGCAGCACCCCGACCACCGCCGCAATATTCAACACACCGAGGCCGCCGAAAAGGAAGCCCCCAAAGATCCCAGCGAAGACCACGAGGCCTCTATCGGGATCGTTACCAAGCTCCGGCAGCACGAGGCCGGAAAAGACCACGACCAGAGCCGCGAGCAGAAAGAACGAGCCTGCCGCACTGATGCCGAACCA
Source organism: Vicinamibacterales bacterium (assembly GCA_030745255.1). GTDB lineage: Bacteria > Acidobacteriota > Vicinamibacteria > Vicinamibacterales > UBA8438 > NP936. Next base: position 23,637 of record JASLOY010000003.1, on the reverse strand, counting down.
GACTGCAATCAACGTCACCTTGTCGGGCCGAACGCTTCGCGGGGAGCCTGTACCGTTCATGACGCCTCCTTCACCATTGGACTGAGATTCGTGATCTCACTGAGGGATTGTTCGCTCCCGTATCACCGCATACAAGATCAACGGCCCTATGCCGATAGCGCCAAACACGATTCCAGCCAACTGGTCGCCAAGTTTGTCATTTCCCGACAGGGCGATGAACAGGACAACCCCAAAGAGCGTTGACGCCAAGCCCCCGCCCAGTGCCAGCCTGGGCAATCTTGAGGGCGGCAGCTCCATGCCTTTTTCGGCGAGGGCCATCTTCCACTTGTGGTCCAGGTAGATGGCCCATCCGATCAGCACAATCATTGCAAAGGGAATGAAGACGTCCATCACACTTTCTCCTCATTGAGTCCTTGCCACACCCATCTCAACCAGGAACATGACCTCAAAGAGGCCTGATCCACGCTAGATGAATAACTTCCACTCCTCCCACACGTCGGCAATGGGGCGTTTCGGCTTGCGGCCGTCTCGCCGGGAGCACCTAAGGGTGGCGTACTCGAGGACATGTCAATCGGCCCGTCCGCGTCCCTGAAGGAGCGGCCGAGTGCCATCGGGATGCCGCGGGTATCGAAGAACGCCGGGTCGACCGCCGCCAGCCGCGCCTTGCCGAACCACCCTGGACCCGTCTGCGCATACCGACGGTCGTCACGGACGTTGAAGCCCGCCAGCTCGTCGACCATCGACGCGGGGACGTAGAGCGCCATCTCCAGCCACCGCGCGCTGCCGGGATAGTCCACCGGAGCGACGCCGATGATGGTGTAGGCGCGGCCGTTGACCCGGAGCTCGCGGCCCACGATATCGGGGTCGCCAGCGAACCGGCGCTGCCAGTACCCGTAATTGAGCATCACGACCGGATGTCCGCCCGGCTCGACGTCGTCCGAGGGCCGGATCACTCGGCCGAGCAACGCTTCGACATCGATCGTGGGGAACGAGTCGCCGGTGACCACCTCGACAAAGACGCCCTCCACGCCCTTCTCGCTGTCGATCTGCACCGGCAGGAACGTGCTTTCGGCAAACCCACTGAACACCCCGACGGTCCCGTCCTGGAGGTCCTCCACGGTCGGGTACGACAGCGGCGCGTATGCCTCATCTGGCGTGGTCGGGAAGAGGTCGACCAGTTCCTCGGGACGGTCCACAGCATCTTCGTGCCATAGCGAAGGTCTCTGCCCTAATGCTCGAGGAGACGAAACGCGGACGGATCGTGGCGCCGCATGGCTCCCTCGCGTGGTGTAAGGCTTTACGAATCCAGTTGCTTCGTGCATGACCGGTGCCCGACCGTTGGCAGGCAGGCCGCGCTGTCGGGGCGGGTGATTGGCGAGCAACCGGGACCCGCGCGCGGAATTCTTGTGGCCGGCGTGTAAGATTCCTCACCCTGACTATGTGGCGCAGGCTTTCCCGCCTTCGCCGTGGCTAGGGCGGGCAGCAGGCCTGCGAGGCAAGGCCAAAGTCTTGCCCCACGAAGGCCACGCGAACCGTTTGACTTTCGGCGCGAGGGCGAGACTAGCGTGAGCCCAACAGTGTGTACCGGGACGGGTGCGTCGGAATCTCCATGCGCAGGAACCGTGACTGCGCGATCCAGTAGGCGCCAGCGAGCAGGAGCAGTGCGAGTAGCCAGACGGTAGCGGTTCCCCCAGTCGTGCTGCCCAGACCGAAGACGGCGATCTCGACGAGAGCGCGGAGCCCCCACGGCTCCATGACCTGGAACACGGTCGACATCGACGTCGCGAGCCAGAAGAGCAGCAGCACGCCGAGACTGCCCCAGACCACCGTCTGCCGGATCCACTCCCGAACACCCGGGCGGTAGGCACGCAACAGCAGGGCGACCAGCAGCAGCCACGGCACCACGGTCAGCGTGATGAGTGCGGGAAACATCGGACCGACGCCAGCCTTCAGCTCCGGATGGTCGGCGCGTAAGGTCAGCCCCTCTCCTCCTCGCGGTACGACACGCCCGGCCTCGGTCGTGGTCAGGTAACGCTGCTCGATCGTCGCCGATGGAATCGAGACCCCGTAGACCTCCTGAACCGCGCGGCTGATCTGCAGGGCGACAAACGCCGCCGAGCTTCCCACCGGTGCGCTGTAGGGCGAGTACACAGCCGCGCGGCTCCAGCGAAACGGCGCCAACGGCTCCGGCGTGTGGACCTCGCCCTGGGGCGACTCGACCGACCGGGGGCACCCGTCCCACGCCACGTGGTAGACGCGCAGGGGAACCGTCACCCTATACCCGTTGGTGCGCTCCTCGAAGTTCACGTACTCGATCGCTGACCGGGTGCCGGACGAGACGAGCACCCCCGCGCCATACCCGGCGCAGAGCAGGCCGAGGTAGGGAAGGATGAGCGCCGCGGCCATCGACCGTCGGGAGATCGGCAGGGCATCGAGGTGGTGGAGCGAGACCATCCGCGGCCCGATCACCGCGAACAGCAGATAGGTCACCATCGGGATGTAGAGAACGCGTAGCTCGCCGACGTCTCCGTCCCCGATGCCGAGCAGGCCGCCACCGAGCATCAGCCCCGAGAGGAT
>JASLOY010000003.1:0-21050 GCA_030745255.1 Vicinamibacterales bacterium | reverse complement strand
CGGAGCCGCCGCCAGCTCCTTCGCGCCGGCCGACACCGAGTGCAGGACCGTCAGGGCCACGAGCAGCCGCGACGCGGGTCGAGCCCCGGCCTGGGGGACGACAAAGGCGGCGTGTGGTCGCTCGGTCGCCTCCGGCTCGAGCGGCGCTACGGCGTAGGCCGAGGGAACCGAGCGGTACGACCAGCCGGCGGTCGCCAGGGTGAGGGCCAGCAGCAGGAGCCAGCCGACGGAACCGGCGCCGGCTGCCAGCACCAGCAGCAACGGAGTGCCGACCACGACGATTCCTCTCCAGGTCACGTAGCCGAACGTGGCGGGGATGCGCGCCAGCGTCGGGCGTGGCGCCTCCAGCAACAGGATCGCGAGCACGACACCGGTGCCCAGCAGCAGGGCCAGGCTCGGACCGCCAGGCTCGACGCTCGCGCCGGTCAGAATCGCGCGGTGCACGGCGACCACACCCAGGGTGAGACCGACGACCACCGCGCCGCCGATCGTGAGCGCCGAGACGTGGGCAAGCCACAGGTCCCGCGACCGGACCGGCAGCGAGAGATCGAACGGCGTGCACCGCGTGCAGACATCGGCGAACGCCAGATAGGTCGCCACACCCACCCAACTGATCAGCACCATTGTGAACGTCGAGATCGTGGTCTGCTGCGTGGTCGCACGCCAGACGACGACGCTCAACAGGAACGACGTGTTCACCAAGGTGGCCAGCGCCCACAGCGACAGCATCGACCACATGCGGTGTTGGGCAATTCTGGCGAGCATCATGACCGCCCTCCCACCAGCTCGACGAACATGTCCTCGAGCGCTATCGCCTGGCAGTGCGCCTCTGCGGTCCCGAGCCCGTCCTGCACCTCGGTCTCTGCCTCGAACGGCGCCAGCCGCAGAATCGCGTGATACGCGCCCGGCCGCTCGCGTACGCCGATGCAGTGCGGCAGGCCAAGAATCCGCTCGTGGCTCATCCCGTTAGTTCGCGGGACCATCGCCAGCGAAAAGCCCTCGTGCAGCTCGTCGAGTCCGTTGTCGAGCAACACGCCGCTGTCGTGAATCATCACGATGCGATCGGCCAGACGCTCGACGTCGGTCATGTAGTGCGACGAGAACAGAATTGACGTGCCGGTCTCGTTCAGCAACTGGATCGACATCTCCAGGAACTCGCGACGCGCCGCGGGGTCGAGCCCGCTCGCCGGCTCGTCGAGCAACAGCAGCTCAGGTCGATGAGCCACCGCACACAGCAGCGCCACGCGGCGGGCCTGCCCCTTGCTGAGGTTCTTCACCCGGGTTCCGGCAGGCAGCTCGAAGCGTTCCATCAGGCCGCCGGCCATCTCGTCGTCCCAGGTCGGGTACAGGCGACGGTGCAGCGCGACGATGCGGCCAACCGTCAGGAACGGCGGCAGAATCTGCTCCTCCGAGACGTAGCCGACACGGCGCTTCACCTCGACCGCGTCGCGCCTGGGATCGAGACCCAGCACGCGCACGTGCCCCTGTTGCGGCTCGAGCATGCCCATGGCGATGCGAATGAGCGTCGTCTTGCCGGCGCCGTTCTTGCCGAGCAGGCCCACGACCTGACCGCGCTCGACGCCGAAGCTGACGCCGTCGAGCACGTTGACGCCCGTCGTGTAGGCGCGGCAGATTCCGTCGAATTCCAGCACGTTCATGACTGCATTCCTTCCCGGAGTTCCTCCAGAAGATCCAGCACGTCGGCGAACGGCACGCCGCTGAGCGCCGCCTGAGACAGCAGACGCTGGGCTGTGCCGCGCAGCCGGTCACGTGTCTCGCGGGCGCGCATTCGCGGCAGCTCCTGACGCACGAAGGTGCCGCGACCCCGCTGGGTCTCGATGAGCTTCCCCTGCTCCAGCTCGTCGTATGCTTTCTTGACGGTCAACGGTGCGATCACAAGTTGTGCGGCGAGGTCGCGGTGCGACGGCAGCCGATCGCCCGGCTTCAGCCGGGTGCCGGCGATGGCGTCGGTGATCTGCCGGACGATCTGGCGATAGAGCGGCAGCTCGTCACCCGGAGTGACGTAGAGCTCCATGCGACTATCCGTTCCCCTCGTCGTGCCGCCTGTGAACAGCGGCCACGACCACGGTCGCATCGTCGTCGGGTCGTCTCCCGCACGACAACCGGACGTCGCGCGTGATCGCCTTGACAAGGGCGTCTGGCGGGAGGTGCCGGTGTCGCAACACCGTCGACCGCAGGCGTAGCTCCCCAAACTCGCCGTCGGCCGGGTCGGCGGCATCCAGAATGCCGTCTGTGGTCATCACGAGGAGGTCGTCTGGAGCGAGGCCCACCTCGGCGACGGCGCCGGTCCACGTGTCGAACATTCCCAGCGCGGCGCCTGTGGAGTGCGGCCGCGTAACGGATCCGTCCGGGCGCACCAGAAGCGGGGGAACATGGCCGCAGTTGGCATAGCGCAGCCGCCCGGACGCATAGTCGTACTCGGCGACGAAGAGCGCGGCGTAGTGCTCGGTCGCGGTGCAATCGAAGAACAGCCGATTGATCGAGTCGACACGCTCGGCGAGACCGACCCGCGAGAGCGCGTAGTGCGTGCGCACCATCGCCTGGAGCGCGGCCATCATCAGGGCCGCCGGCACGCCGTGACCGGAGACGTCGCCCAGGATCAGAGCGAAGTTGCCGGGCGTGGGCTCCAGGAAGTCGTAGAAGTCTCCGCCAACGGCGCGCCCGGGCAGGCAGCTACCGGCGAAGTCGAGCGTGTCGACGCGCGTGCACCGCGCGGACCGTAGCCGGGCCTGCACCTGGCCGGCGCGGCACATCTCTCCGGGGTGAGCCGGAGGGCCAGGCCAAGGTCTGGCTTGAGGGGCGCCGCTGCTTGCTCTCATGGTGACCTCTGCTCGGTCAAGTGATATATTAATATATATCACTATATCACATGAGAGTCCAGCCTATTCGGCAAAGGGGTGCCCTCGGCTCGCTTGCGTGGATGCTGTGGACGTGGACACGACCGAGGAACGGGACTGGGGACTGGGGCTGGGACGCGGCCCCGGCTAAGCGACGCCGCACCGGCTCGCTGACCAGAAGGTTGAGCCGGAATCACGGACGATGTGGCGATCGTTTCCTAAACCAGGCCTTGAGGAACAGGACACCCAGCACGAAGACAGGCAGCCCCATGGCGATACCCATGCCTCCCCCATCGGGCATTGCGGGAGCCATGACGAGGAGATCCATGCCCCACATGACCACCCACCACAGGATGAAGATGGCGCCGGCAACGCCCTCGTTCGTCCAGGCCACGACGTAGCCCGGGAGAAAGAGGACAAACATCAGTCTGATGGCTATGAAGTCGGGAGCCCACGAGGGTTCGAACGGTACGGCCGAACTGATCCAGTTTCCCTCAGGGGCCGGAATGAAGCTGGTGATGATGAACCACAGGTACAACAGCGCGTAGGCGGACAGCACTGTCAACAGCCCCTGCGAACGTCGTCTTTCGTGGCGCGGCAACGCCTTAACGTCTGCTTCCAGGGCTCGGCTCCTGCTAGGCCTCTTACAACAGGTCCGGTATCAATGTCAGCGTGGCTGAGGTGGAGCCTACATCAAACAGCGGCCGGGATGTCGGCATCGTGTTCGCAGGGTAGGAAGGCCAAAGGCGCAATCCGTGCGAGAATCCGCCCCATGCTCCAGGGTGCCTCCTTCCCACGCCCGGTGCTCGTGACGCTTGCGGTGCTCTTCGCCGCGGCCACGGTCCTCTACAGCGCCGTCTGGATGTACGCCGTTCGGTGGGAAGGAGACGTGCGGATCGGCATCACCGCTCCGTCCCCACCGCCCCAGACCGGCCCCTTCTCCGTTGACGGCCTGGCAGACGGCGGCCCGGCTCAGCAGGCCGGCCTCGTGGTGGGCGACCAGTTGGTGGCGGTGAACGGCCGGGCGCTCGACTCGCCCTATCGGTACTGGGACGCCGTGTATCACCAGCGTCCAGGAGACGTTGTCAGCGTGACGGTCGAGCGGCCGGGCGAACCGGCGCCCGTGACCTTCGACGTGACCCTGGGCCCGCTCCCGCCGGCGTTGCCAGCCGACGAGCGGCCGCTGGCCCAGGCCATCCTGACGGAGGTCAGAGAATCCGCCCCGGTCTTGTTCGTCATGGTGGGTCTGGGGGTCCTGTTCCTGCGTCTCGACGACCGCAACGCGTGGCTGCTGGCGTTGCTGTGTGGGGGTTTCGTTGCCTCGTCGCCGCTGCTTACCTCCGAAGCTGGCATGCCACCGGCACTGCGCGGGTTCGGTGTGGCCTACAAGGTGACGTTTCACGGGCTGGTAGGATAACTCTTCTACTACTTCTTTGCCGTGTTTCCAACATCGTCGCCAATCGATCGCCGCCTGCCCTGGTTGAAACAGCTGCTGCTGGGTCTGGCCGTCGCGGGGTCGATACCGCTCGGGCTGTGGTCGGCCGTCGCCGGCAGCCTCCAACCGCTGGTCGACTTGGGTGATCGACTCGGTGCGGCGGGCTTGATTGTTCTGGGGCTCGCCTTCGGGACGTACGGCCTCGGTTTCGTGTCGCTGCTGTGGAACATGCGCTCGACGAGCGCCGACGTGCGCCGGAGGACACGTGTCATCGTCTTCGGGACGGTGGTCGGTGTGGGTCCGGCGTTCCTGCTAGTCGTCGTGGCCGTCTACCTCGGTCGACCCCCTGAGGCGCTCCCGCTCTGGGTCGTGACACCGTGCAGCCTCGCCGTCATCGTTCTGTGGCCGCTCTCTTTTGCCTACGCGGTCGTGCGGCACCGCGTCTTGGACGTCCCGCAGCTCCTGCGGCTGGGACTACAGTACGCGTTTGCCCGCAGGCTGTTGCTGTCGCTCGTACCGCTGCTCGCCGGCCTGCTGGTGCTCGATCTAGTGTTGCATGGCGACGAGCCGCTGCTGACGATCGTGCGCGCGCGCGGCTGGGTGTATGGGGTACTGGGGGGACTTGCCCTGGTGACGCAGACGCAGCGACAACGCTGGCTCGGCACGCTGGACCGGACATTCTTCCGCGAGCGCTACGACGCGCAACGCTTGCTGGGGGAGGTGGTCGACGAGGTCCGCCAGGCCGGCAGCTTCGAGCAGGTGGCGCCACGCGCGGTCGCGCGGCTCGAGACGGCGCTGCACGCCGAGTTCGTGGCGGTGCTGGCGCTTGGGACGAGCGAGACGAGCTATCGCACCGTCGCCGCCGCACCCGCGGGCCGCTCACCTTGGCTGCCGACAGCAAGCTGGCCACGTTGCTTCAGGTGCTCGGCAAGCCGCTAGAGGTGTCGCTCTCGGGCACGAGCTGGCTCAGGCAGCAGTTGCCGCCCGGGGAGACCAGATTCCTGCGGCAGGCCCGCGTCGATCTGCTGGTGCCGATCGCGACGTCGCCGGAACGCACCCAGGCACTGCTGGCCCTGGGACCGAAGCGGTCGGAGGAACCCTACACCGGCGAGGACCTGTCGTTCCTCGTGTCGATCGCCACCAGTCTGGGGTTGCTGCTAAGTTTTGAGCGGCCCGCTGTGGCCGCACCCGCGTCGCCGCACGCGTTCGGCGAATGCCCCACCTGTGGGGTCTGCTACGACACTGGTGTGACCCGCTGCCCGCAGGACAACGCGGCGTTGAGCGAGGTGCGGTTCGGACGGTTGCTGGCCGACCGGTACCGGCTGGACCGGCGTCTGGGTCGGGGCGGCATGGGCACCGTGTATGCGGCGACCGACACGGAGCTCGACCGCCGGGTGGCCGCCAAGGTCATCCGCGAGACTCTGGTCGGCAGCGCCGACGCGGCAGATCGGTTCCGTCGAGAGGCGCGTGCGACCGCCGCGTTCGCGCATCCGAACGTGGTGACGGTGCATGACGTTGGCGTGGCGGACGGCACCGGCGCGTTTCTCGTGATGGAGCTGCTCGAGGGCATGAACCTGCGCGAGGCACTCGAGCGGCACGGCCCCCTTGAGACTCCGCGCACACTCGCGATCCTGCGTGGTGTGTGCGCGGCGGTCGAGGCGGCGCACGACGAGCAACTCGTGCACCGCGATCTGAAGCCGGAGAACATCTTCCTGACCGAGACGCGCGACGGCGAGACCGCCAAGGTGCTCGATTTCGGCATCGCCAAGTTCCTCTCCGCGCCGCCGGCATCGGAGTCAGAGACGGAAACCGCTGCCGGGGTCCTGCTGGGGACCCTCAAGTACATGTCGCCGGAGCAGCTGCGTGGCGGGACGGTCCAGCCGGCGTGGGATCTCTGGGCGCTCGGCGTCGTGGCCTACGAGATGCTGACCGGCACGCACCCGTTCGCCACGGCGACCCCCGACGACAGCCACCGCGCGGTGCTGGCGGGCCGCTTCACCCCGCTCGCGGCAGCGTCGTCGGACCCGCTCGGCGCCGTGCAGCCCTTCTTTGAACGCGCCTTCGCCGCCGACGTGGCCAAGCGTCCGGCGTCCGCGCGCGCGCTCCTCGGAGATCTCGAACACGCCTTGGCCTAGTACCTCCACGCAGGCGGCGAGCAACGTTCGAGCCGGCAGGCGTCGGCCCTTCTCCGACCGCAGGTATGGAGCGCCGCGTTCAGGCGGCCGTGCCTTTGCCCAGCTCCCACCCTGGAAACACCAGCACTGCGGGATGACACTTCAGCGCGCCCGCGAGGGCCTTGGCTCGTTCGACCCCCAGGTTGACTCTGTCGTTCTCGATGGCCGAGATCGTCGACTGAGGAATACCCGTCATCTTTGCTAGGTCGTTCTGGCTCAGCTCTTGAAGCTCGCGGACAATCCGCACGGATTCGCCCACCGACACATCCACCGTCTTCCGCGCCCGTCGAAACATCTTTCTGTCCATGGCTACTTCCTTCGATAGTCGTGCGCCGTGATGTCGATGACCAAGACCTCGCATCGCCGATCGACGATTCTGTAGATCACGCGATATTGAAGTCCCAGGCGTGAAGAACGATGTCCCCGCCACTCACCGCGCAACGTCTCGTCGTGAAAACCCCTGATCAATCTGAGTGCCGCGGGTCCGGAGATGCCAACGACGTCCTTCCATTTCTCATACCGCTTCAGGATGTCGATCGGGAGCCGCGACAGCTGCCTGGACACTCGGCGGTGTTCGAAGATCTCCCACATACACTATAGGTAATATACCATATTAGATATCCTCCACGAAGACCGGGATTTGAACCGGGGATGGGGTCTTGCAGTTCCACCCCGCCGGCTGGGCAGGTTCCAAGGCCGCTGGCGCCCGCAGCGTCAGAGCGCCCACCACTAGGTCTCTTTCAACAGGTCGGACAGGAGCGCTCGGCCACCTAGCGAGACGCGGAAGGCGGCGACGGCGAGCACGACCACCATCGCGAGCACGAAGAGGGAGGTGGGGGCATACCAGAGGGAGAGGTCGATCGTCAGCGGAAAGCGTTCCAGCAACGTGCTGACGACGAGTGCGGCCGCCGCCGACAGGAAGCCGAAGCGGAAGATCATCGCCAACCACAGCGACTCGCCCGTCTGGAAGACCAGCACCGGGAGAAGCTCGAGCCCGGAGGTCATCGGACCCTGGATCGGATTCAGGAGAACCATCAGTATCGCGGCGGCGGCGATGTTACGCAGCAGCAGGCGAAAGAGCAGCAGCAGCGCGAGATAGCCCACCGAAGGCATGATCCCAGACAGCGCTGCAATCAACGCGTAGCCGAGAAAACTGGCGCCCCCGTCGGTCCCGAAAGGCAAGAAGGCGCTGGCGGAGATGGCATAGATGGGCTCGCCGACCCACAACCGACTCGCCTGGTCCAGGAGCTGGAAAAAGATGCCAGCGACAGCGCCGTAGATCAGATGCCTGGCGACTAGCGGATCTTTGATGCGCCCGTCGAGCAGGCGAATCCAGGAGACGAGCACCCGTGGCCAGAGACGACGCACGTAGGGCTCGAGGGCCACGTAGCAGAGCCACACCAGCGCCGCCTGGAAGAGCCCCCAGGCGACCGCCCCGAACACGAAGGCGACCTCAAAGGAGGTCGGCACGTGGTGCATGGTCAGCAGCCTGCCGGCGCTCATGAACGCGCCAGCGACCAACGCCAGTCGCAGCGCCGCCCGCCGATGCCCGCGCTGGTGCCGGAGATTGCGTCGGGCGAGCACCACCACGCCGATCAACGCGGCGGCGGTGATCAGGTTCGCCACAACCTGGTCCACCGTCGCGGGACTTCCTGGAGACGGCGGCCGGGTCCAGGGATAGATGAGACGAAACCGCACCGGACGACCGCGGTAGCTGGCCGCCTCTATACGGATAGGGGTCTGGAGAGCATCGGTTAGATTGCCCTCCCACGCCAGCTGCTCGTCGCTGTCGACCCCGGGTGACCAGGCCGGCGCGACCGGTCGGAACTCGGCCCGGTCACCCTGCCTCTCCAGTGTGGAGGAGGTCTGAGCCTACATCAGACAGAGGCCGGGATGTGGTGGTCGTGATCACGCGAACGCCCCGACGACGAGATCGGTTCTCCGATCGTCGGGTACCGGCTGGGTCTACTCGCGCACCGTTGGATACTCGATGCCGAGCTGCTCGAGATAGGTGTCGTAGGTCGACGGGTCGAAGTAGTACTGCTCCAGCTGTGGCTTGAACCTGTCCATGATCTCTTCGTTCAGCCAGATGGCCGGCCCGTCCTGAGGCCGCAGCAGCGAGACATACTTGCGGTCCTTGGTCTGGACGTTGTTGAAGTAGTCCCAGGCGTTCTCGAGGATCGACGGGGTCAGCAACAGGTCGAGCACCGTCATCGCATGTACTTTGGCGCCGGCCGTGGCCCCCTTGTGCGCGATCGGTGTCGCCATCGCGATCGCCTTGTTCCAGTTGTGCCCCTGGCCGCCGGAGATGTTGGACGGGAAGCCAAGCGTGACAGTCGGCACGTTCCAGGCGATGTCGCCGATGTCGTCCGACGGGCCGCCCCGCTGCTGGCTCACCGGGGTGGACTCGCGGCCACGGAGGTTCTGGCTGACTTCCGTGCTCAAACCGCGCACCTGTGCGCCGAGCATCTCCTGCACGGCACGCGCCATCCGCTGGTCGTCCTCGCTCCACTCGGGCATGCCGACCTCGAGGATGTTGGCGTGCATCGCCTCGGCCAGCGCCTTGTTCGAGTGTTGCGGGTAGGCGGCGCCGAGCACGCGTGAGCGGACCTCGGTGCCGGTCATCAGCGCCGCGCCGGCGGCGATCTGCTCGCCGATGTCCCACAGGCTCTTGATCCGCTCGTAGGTGACCTCGCGGAAGAAATACCAGACCGCCGCGGTGGGCGGAACGACGTTGGGCTGGTCACCGCCGTCGGTGATGACGTAGTGCGAGCGCTGCTGGATCTGGAGATGCTCGCGCCGGTAGTTCCAGCCGACGTTCATCAGCTCGACGGCGTCGAGCGCGCTGCGGCCGTCCCACGGGGAGCCGGCGCCGTGAGCGCTCTCGCCCTCGAACAGAAACTCGACCGACACCAGCCCGCTGCCGAAGCCCTGTCCCCAGCTGGTGCCGAGCCCGGTGCCGACGTGGCAGTAGAGCACCGCGTCGACATCCTCGAACAGCCCGGCCCGCACGAAGTGCGCCTTACCGCCGAGCTGCTCCTCGGCGACCCCCGGCCAGAGCATCAGCGTGCCGGGGATGTTCTCGCGCTCCATCACCTGCTTCACCGCGAGCGCTGCGGTCACGATGAGCGCCTGCCCCGAGTTGTGACCCTCGCCGTGCCCCGGCGCCCCGGCCACCAGCGGGTCACGGTAGGCGACGCCTGGTTTCTGCGAGGCCTGCGGGATGCCGTCGATGTCGGTGCCGAGCGCGATGACCGGTTTGCCAGACCCCCACGTCGCGACCCACGAGGTCGGGATGCCGGCGACGCCTCGTTCGACCGCGAACCCGTGCGATTCGAGAATCTCGGTGACGTAGCGCTGGGTCTCGAACTCCTGGAAGCCCAGCTCGCTGAAGCTGAAGATGGAGTCGACCATCTGCTGGGTGAAGTCGCGCCGGGCCTCGACGTCCACGATCACCTCTTGCTTGAAGCGGTCGAGTCGCGGGTCGGCGTCGAGCGCCGGGGTGGCGGTGGCCGGCGGTTGAGATTGCTGTTGCGCGGTCACGCCGGTCAGGGTCGCGACGACGACCGCGACGCCGACGATCCGCGGGACGGCCGAGCGGACCCTTGTCATCGCAGTCTCCTAGTTGGCGCCTTCACGGACGGTCGGATACTCGACGCCGAGCTGCTCGAGATAGGTGTCGTACTTCGACGGGTCGAAATAGTACTGCTCGAGCTGTGGCTTGAACGTCTCCATGATCTCTTCATTCAGCCAGATGGCCGGCTCGTCCTGCGGGCGCAGGAACGTGGTGTACTCCATGTCTTTCTTCTGGACGTTCTCGAAGTAGTCGTTGGCATTCTCGACCAGCTCCGGGGTCAGCAGAATGTCGAGCAGCGTCCGGGCGTAGACCTTCGCGCCGGCGGTGGCCCCTTTATGAGCGATCGGAGTGGCCATGGCGATCGCCTTGTTCCAGTTGTGCCCCTGACCGCCCGAAATGTTCGAGGGGAACCGCAGCGACACGGTCGGCACCACCCACGAGATGTCGCCAATGTCGTCCGACCCGCCGCCCCGCCGCTGCCCGTCGGGGATGTCCTCGCGGCCGCGCACCTCTTCGGCGACCTCTGTCGAGAGGCCGCGCTCCTCGGCGCCCAGCATCTTCTGCACTGCCTTGGCCATGCGCTGGTCGGCGTCGCTCCACGCCGGCATGCCCACGTCGAGGATGTTGGTGTGCACCGCCTCGGCCAGCGGCTTGTTCATGTGCTGCGGCCAGGCTGCGCCCAGCACCCGCGAGTCGACGGTGGTACCGGTCATCATGGCGGCGCCTTCTGAGATCTGGTTGCCGATCTCCCACATGCGCATGATGCTGGGGTAGTCGGTCTCGCGGAAGAAGTACCAGACCGCCGCCGTTGGCGGGACGACGTTGGGTTGGTCGCCACCGTCGGAGATGACGTAATGGGAGCGCTGCTGAATGCGCAGGTGCTCGCGGCGATAGTTCCAGCCGACGTTCATCAGCTCCACCGCGTCCAGCGCGCTACGGCCGTCCCAGGGGGACCCGGCACCGTGAGCGCTCTCGCCCTCGAACAGATACTCGACAGACACCAGCCCGTTGCCGCCGCTCTCGCCCCAGCTCGCGTTCATGCTGTTGCTGACGTGCGAGTAGAGCACGATATCGACGTCGTCGAACAGCCCGGCGCGCACGTAGTGCGCCTTGGTTCCGAGCTGCTCCTCGGCGATGCCGGGCCAGATGACCAGCGTGCCCGGCAGCTCTTCGCGCTGCATGATCTTCTGCACCGCCAGCGCCGCCGTGATGTTCAGCGCCTGCCCGGCGTTGTGCCCTTCGCCGTGGCCCGGGCCGCCCTTGATGAGCGGTTCGCGATAGGCGACGCCCGGCTTCTGCGAGGCCTGCGGGATGCCGTCGACGTCGGTGCCGATCGCGATGACCGGCGAGCCCTCGCCCCAGGTGGCCCACCAAGCGCTGGGGATGCCGGCGACTCCTCGCTCCACGGCGAAGCCGTGGTCCTCGAGGATACCGGTGACGTAGCGCTGCGTCTCGAACTCCTGGAAGCCCAGCTCGTTGAAGCTGTAGATCATGTCGACCATCTGCTGGGTGAAGTCGCGCCGGCTCTCGACGTCGACCACCGCCTCGTCTTTCAGCGTGTCGAGCCGGGCATCCTCCGGCAGTGTCGCGGCGGCTACCGTTGCGAGCGGATCGGGCTGTGGCAGCGCGAAGACGACGAGTGCCACGGCGGCGACGAAGGCGGTGAGCCAGGTGAGCTGTGTGGAACGCATGCGGTGCTCCCGGGGAGATGATCGATGACTTCGAACGATGCCGACAGGACGCCGAGCGGTGCCCGTGACGATGCCGTTCGCATGACGGTGCGCCTGACGTTCGATCCTATGTCAGTGGGCTGTTACAGGGAACCGGAAAGTGTCGGTCCGGCGGGCATCCGGCGATGGGCTGCGGCCGGCTCCCCGGTCGGGTCGGCGAACCGCCGTCTGGGCTGCCGTCAGACCCGAGGATCGTGATAGTGTGGGCGGCTAATAGTGGTCTCCGGCCACTGGCCCCTCGAAGACCGATGGATACATTGCCGTCATGCCCGCGGTGCGGAGCCGACGCGGACGTCGAGGCCCTCGGGTCCTCTTCGGGGTCGCGCTGGCTGCACTGTGACCTGTGCGGTCACCTGTGGCGCCAGCTCGATCTGGGGCAAGACGCGTTCTCACTGATTGTCGCCGGGCAGCGCGAGTTCGATCGACCGTCAGTCGAGCGGGCTGGTAGGCAAGCGATTCCCCGCGCCACGCGGTTCACAATGCGTCTCGAGATACGGTACCGGACGCGGCAAGACCGAGACGCGGACTGGCAGGTCGGGCACACCGAGAACCTGAGCCGAACCGGCGTCCTGTTCCGCACCGACACGCCGCTCGAACAGGACACGCCTCTCGACCTCATCATCGTCCTGCCGTCTGGCGTGCCCGGCGGGCCACCCAGCCGATTCCGCTGTCACGGCGAGATTGTGCGGCGACTCGGGTCAACCCGGTCCGGACAGGCGCCGGCCATCGCCGCCACCGTCGACGGCTACCGCTTGACGCTGCGGTAATCCCTCCCGTGCGCTACGCCATCACCACGTTCGGGTGCCGCGTGAACCAGGCCGACTCCCTCGAGCTCGAGATGGGGCTGCGCGCGCGTGGCGCGACGCGGGGCACGATCGACGAGGCAGACCTGGTGGTAGTCAACACCTGCTCGGTGACCGCCACCGCCGACCATGGCGCCAGACAGACCTTGCGCCGGGTGGCGCGGCTGAACCCCGGCGCGCGGGTGGTCGCCACTGGTTGCTACGCGACGCGGGATGGCGAGGCAGTTGCGATGCTGCCGGGCGCGCCCGAGGTGGTGTCGAACACGGAGAAAGACGCCATCCTCGACCGGGTACTGCCCTTGTCGCCGGATGACGAGACCACGGCCCAACGGTTCGGCGACGGTCCAGGCGCGTGCGGTGCGCTGGTCTCGCCCGATTCCGTCGGCCGGGTGGCCTTCATGCTCCGGGTGCAGACCGGGTGCGACGAGCGGTGCGCCTTCTGCATCATTCCGTCGACCCGAGGTCATGGCCGCAGTCTCGACAAGACGCACGTGCTGAGTGCCGTCAGCCACGCCGCTGCGAGCGGATTCAACGAGGTGGTGCTGACCGGCGTGCACCTCGGGTCGTATGGGCGAGACCTGAACATGCCGTCGTCGTTGCCCGACCTGCTCGCTGCGCTCGACCGGCACCCCTCGGACGTCACGTTTCGCATCAGCTCGCTCGAGCCGATGGACTGCCCGCCCGGGGTCATCGACCTGGTCGCTTCGAGCGGCCGGTTCGCACCACACTTCCACCTGCCGCTCCAACACGCCAGCGACGCCATGCTGCGGCGCATGCGGCGTCCCTACACCTTCGATCTGTATCGCCGCACGGTCGACCGCATCCGCGACCGGATGCCCCACGCCGGCATCGGGTCTGACCTGATCGCCGGGTTCCCCGGCGATCGGGACGAAGACGCCCAGCACACGCTCGACTATCTGGCCGGCAGCCCCTTGACCTACCTGCACGTCTTTCCCTACTCGCCGCGTCCTGGTACCGAGGCCTCACGCCTCGAAGGCCGGTTGCCGAGCCCGGTGGTGCGCGAGCGCGCGCGTGCGCTCCGTGATGTCGGGACCGATCTATCCGGACGATTTCGCCAATCGCAGGAGGGGCAGGTGCGGCCAGGACTGACGCTCGAAGGCGGTACGGTCGTGGCGACCGACAACTACCTGAAGGTGGCCGTGCCGCCCGGAACAACCGGTAACCAGCGCGTCCAGGTTCGCATCACCGCTGCCAGCCCGCTGTCGGGCGAGCTTCTCGACTAAGGCGGGGCGGGCTTCAGAGGGCCATGGCACCGGCACGAGCCGCTTCAGCTCCTCGAACCAATTGAGGACGATGTTCACCTGCCCGGGCGGGGTCGTGCGGTCGTGACGGCCGCGCTACGGCTCGAGCTCCGCCGGCCAGTTGAGCACCCAGGTGATCGGCGCCGAGAGCGCCCCTTCGACGAGGGTGTTCACCAGGAACCGCTCGCCGTCGGCGCTGACATCGAAGACGTTGCGCTGAACGGGTGTCTGCCTGAATGGGACCTCGAAGAGCGGCTGCGGCGTGCCGACGACAATTGGCGCGTCACCCGATACGTCGATGTCCACTGCCATGAGGTCGTTGTCTTGCGTGAGCCAGTACAGCTCACTGCCGTCGGCGCTCCACTGTGGTGCAAACCCCGCCGCGGTCGAGATCTGCCACTGGCCGCCGGAGGGTGGCACACTCCGGACATACACGCGAGGCTCTATGGATTCGTCCGACCAGTAGGCCATCCAGCGGCCGTCCGGCGAGATGACGCCGGCCGCGTCCTGAAACGGCGTGCTCAAGAAGCTCGTCGGCTGGCGGTCCCCGGACATCGGCAGCAGCCACAGATCGTAATTGGCGTCCAGGGTAGTGAGTGACACCTGCTCGCCATCGGTCGACCACCCGTACGGCACCTTCAGCTCGTCGGTCTCGAGCAGCAGCTGCGCCGGGTCGGTTCCAGCGGTGCCTTTCAGGTAGAGGTCGAACGGTCGGGCTTCCCGAGCCGAGGCGAACAGAATCCGATCGCCATCCGGCGACCAGACAGGCCACTGGTCCAATGCCGAATCGAAGGTGAACCGCTGGTCGGTTCCACGCTCCAGGTCCAGCAGCCAGATGTCGCCGTCACGTTGCACGGCGACCCGTCTCTCGTTGCGAGAGAGCATCGGATTCTGGTAGTCGCCCGGCGCGCCCACCGTGCCGAGCTGGTTTCCCGAACGGTCCAGCCACCGGAGCTGCGTCAGCGTAGACCCGACCGCCGGCACATATGCCAATCCGCCCCGGTCGGAGGTGGACACCCCGAGCGAGCCAAGGACCGGATCTGATAAGACCCCGTCGACCACACGAACCGCGTCGCCTCTCAATTCCAGTCGCTCCGGATCGAACTGCTGCGCCATGAGCGCACCGCCCCGCTCGAACAGGAGATGGCCTGGCGCTGCAAAACGGGCCATGACGCCGTTCTGCAAGATGGGTGACGACACGCCTCCGGTCTCGAGGGAACCGATGCGGATGCCGGCCTCCTGTGGGTCGACGGAGGTGATCGCGAACAGAAAATGGTCGCCGTCAGGCAGGAATTGTGGCCAGACATGGGACACCCCGGGTATCGCTTCGAGCGTGGTCACCGGCGTCGGTTCTCCGCCGGCTGCGGGAACCCGAGACAGGCCACCTCCGAACTGCCCGAACACAATGACGTCGTCTTCATTCCACGCCCCGCCAACCCCGATCGGGACCTGGGCCACGGTCTGTGGCGGTCCACCCGTCAGGTTCACGGTTCTGAGCTCAGCCAACGTGAAGAAGCCGATCGATCGCCCGTTTGGGGCCCAGAACGGAAAGCCGGCATCCCCGGCGCCCGGCACGGCACGCGGCGCGAGCGTATTGAGAGAGCGAACCCAGAGTTGCCCGCGCGGGCCGGTGACGTACGCCAACTGGGTGCCGTCCGGCGACAGCGCCAGAGAACTCACACCGGCGGCGCCTTCGACGAGCACGGAGAAGCGCGTGGTCGTAACGGTGGGTGTGCGCGTAAGGGATGACACCGCCACCGAAAGCGCACCAAGCGCGACAACTGCCGTTATCGTCGTCAGGGCCATCCAGATCCGCGCGCTCGTTTTGCCGCTGGCGACAGGCCGGTCACCGGGTTCGGTCGGCGCGCCAGGATGGGAGACGTCGAACGCCCCATCCAGCGCCAGCCGCACGTCGCCGATGTCGCGGATGCGCTGGCTCGTGTCTTTGTGCAGACACCGCCGCAGGTAGGTGACAAGTGCGGGCGGCAGGTCGTCAGGCAACTGCTCCCAGGACGGGTCGGCCCGCAGCACCGCCGCCAGCGTGTCCGACACGTCGTCGCCCATGAAGGCCCGTGTGCCGGTCAGCATTTCGTAGACCACCGCGCCGAATGCCCACACGTCCGCGCGCTTGTCGACAGTCTTGCCCTTGGCCTGCTCCGGCGACATGTAGGCGGCCGTCCCCATGATGACGCCCATCTGCGTGGCGGCCGCCGTCAGGGTCGGCGACCGCGACGGGTCTGTCGTGCCGCTCGCCGCGGTCGGGTCGAGCGCCTTGGCCAGCCCGAAGTCGAGCACCTTTACGGTGCCGTCCTCCCGGATCTTGATGTTGGCGGGCTTGAGGTCACGGTGGATGATGCCCGCTTCGTGCGCAGCCTCCAGGGCTTCCGCGATCTGCCTCGCGATTGCCAATGCCTCGTCGAGGGGAAGCGCGTCGTGCGGCGCACTGTCAGGCTTCAGGCTATGGGCTTCAGGCTTCAAGCGCCCTATCCGGTCGGCCAGGGTGGAGCCTTCGACGAGCTCGAGGACTAAGGCGCGGGTGTCGCCTTGCTCCTCGAGGCCGTAGATGCTGGCGATGTTCGGATGGTTCAGCGAGGCGAGCACCTTGGCCTCGCGCTCGAAGCGTGCCAGCCGGTCGGGGTCAGACGTGAACGCCTCTGGCAGCACCTTCAGCGCCACGTCGCGGTCGAGCTTCGTGTCGCGGGCCTGGTACACCTCGCCCATCCCGCCCTCACCAATCTTGGCGGAGACCACATAGGGCCCGATGCGGCTTCCTGGCTCGAGTGGCATGACTCTCGTGGTGTCGTTGGATTATATCGGCAGGCCGCCCGGTGTCCCGTTTCGCATCGTGCCGATGCTGGTGGCGATACACTGATCCGGATGCGGATCAGGAATCGAGGGCGTCGCGTGAGGGCCGCCGGGTGAGACGCCTCGTCGTACCGATCGTCGTTCTGGCAGCGATAGGTCTGCGCACGGGTGACCACTTCGCCGCGGGCGACTGGCCGATGTGGGGCGGGACGCTGGCGCGCAACATGACCTCGGGCGAGACCGGGATCGCGACCGAATGGGACACCGCAGCCGGCGCGAACGTGAAGTGGGTCGCGGCGCTCGGATCGACGAGCTACGGCAACCCAGTGGTGGCCGGTGGGAAGGTCTTTGTCGGGACCAACAACGACCGGCCGCGCCATCCCGACGTCGAGGGCGACAAGGGGATCGTGATGGCGTTCCGCGAGGCGGACGGCGCATTCCTCTGGCAGATGGTGCACGACAAGCTGGAGACCGGCGAGGTGAACGACTGGCCCTACCAGGGGGTCTGCTCGTCACCGACGGTCGAGGGTGACCGTCTCTACTACGTCAGCAACCGTGGCGAGGTCGTGGCGCTCGACACGGACGGGTTCCTGGATGGCGAGAACGACGGGCCGATGTCGGCTGAGGCCCGCGCCGGAGAGACCGATGCGGACGTCGTCTGGACCTACGACATGATCGGCGAGCTGGGCGTCTATCCCCACAATATGACCAGCAGCGCACCGGCGGTGCACGGCGACCTCGTCATCGTGAACACGTCGAACGGCACCGACGAGGAAGGGTACGTGCCGTCGCCCCAGGCGCCCGACCTCGTCGCGCTGAATCGACAGACGGGGGAGCTGGTCTGGCGGGCCGCGCCGGTCGGCGAATGGATTCTGCACGGCCAGTGGTCGTCGCCAGCCATCGCCGAGGTCGACGGTGTCGTGCAAGTGGTCATCGGGCAGGGCGATGGCTGGGTGCGTGGCTACGACGTCACCGACGGCACGCTGCTGTGGGAGTTCGACACCAACCCCATCGAGGCCGAGTGGCCGACGACGCGCAACAACGTCATCGCGACGCCGGTCGTCTGGAACGACACGGTCTTCATCGCCAATGGCCAGGACCCGGAAAGTGGCGAGGGGGACGGCCGGCTGCATGCTATCGACGCGACCGAGCGCGGCGACATCAGCGAGTCGGGCCTGGTCTGGCGGACCGAGGAGATCCGCCGGTCGCTGTCGACGGTCGCGATAGCCGACGGGCTGTTGTATGTGGCCGACTTCAGCGGCTATCTGCGCTGTCTCGACGTGGAGACCGGCGACGAGCTGTGGGTCTACGACACCTTCGCGGCGGTCTGGGGCTCACCGCTTGTGGTCGACGGAAAGGTGTATCTGGGTGACGAGGATGGCGACGTGGTGGTGCTGCGCGCCGGACGCGAGCTGGAGGTGCTGGCGGAGAACAATCTGGGCAGCCTGATCTACGGCGCTCCGATCGCCGCCAACGGCGTGCTCTTCATCAACACCGTCAGCGACCTCTACGCCTTGCAGGAACGATAGCAAGCCCCTTCAGGGGCGCTGGGTCTAGTCCTCCTGTTCGCCGATCGCGTAGAGCGTCCCGCCGGCCCTGATGTAGAGATGCCCGTCGGACACCGACGGCGTGCTCAGCGTATAGCCCGGCAGCGCGTTCCTGGCGAGGATCTCGAACTCCCGCCCCGCCCGGTACACCGTCGTCACTCCGTCTTCGCTGGTCGCATACAGCTTGCCGTCGGCCAGGATCGGCGACGCGCTGTAGGTGCCCGGTTCGAGACGTTGCTCGGTGTAGACCGTCTCGCCGGTGGCAAGGTCCAGCGCGTGCGCCACCCCGTTGTCCTGCACGACGTAGAGCAGCTCGCCGTCGGAGACCGGTGTGGGCACGTCGGGGCCGCTGTCGAACGACCAGAGCAGATGCGACGTTGTAATGTCGCCCCGGCCACCCGCCTTCAGCGCCAGCATCGGCCGTACACGCGTCGGCGCGATAATCGTCTCGCCGACGATCAAAGGCGACGCGATGAGCCGGTAGGCGCCGTTGTTGCGAGGATTCAGACCGTCGGCGCGCCAGAGCTCCGCGCCGGTCTCGAGATCGTGTCCGGTCACCACGTCGCCGCCGGTGAGGACGATCTCGGTCGTGCCGCCATACTGCAGCAGCGCCGGTGTCGTGTAGGAATCGGGAGATTCACGCTGGGCGTTGGTGGGTCGCTCGACCATCCAGACGGTCTCGCCGGTCATCTTGTCGATGCGCAGCACGTAGGAGGGGTCGTCGGTCCGCATGCCGTGCAGCACTTGCACGTAGAGCGCGTCTTCGTGCAGCAGCGGGGACGACGCGAATCCCCAGTTCAGTCCGAACGCCCAGTAGTCGTCGGAGATGTTCCGCGCCCACAGCTCGTTGCCGTCGAAGTCGAATGCGCGCAGCCAGCCGGTGCCGGTCATCACCCAGACATGTTCGCCGTCGGTGACCGGCGAGGGCGACGACATGTTCTGCTTGCGCTGCTGGCGGTCGTTGTCGCTGAGGTGCCGTTTCCAAATGACCGTGCCGTCGGTGCGGTTCACACGCCACAGCTCGACGACCCGTTGCTCTTCACCGTCGGTCGCCGCCGCAGACGGGCGAGCCCCCCGTGGCGGCCCGCCTCGGCCTCCGGGCCCACGTCCCTGGCCCCGTCGTCCGAATCGACGACCAAACCCTCCACCGCCGCTGCGCTCGAGATACGAGATGTTCAGAAAGATGGTGTCCTCCCAGATGATTGGCGTGGCGCCGGTCCAGGAGTTTTCCGCCACCTCCAGCGTCCAGACGACGTTCTCGGTGTCGCTCCAGGTGGTCGGCAGACCGGTCTCGGTCGTCGTGCCGTTCAGATGCGGACCCCGCCACTGAGGCCAGTTGTCGGCGGCGAGTACGCCGGTGCCGCCGGCCGTGCCGACAACTATGGCGAGTAAGATGCCGGCCGTCACCCCGAACCACCGGGTTTTCGCTCTCGGTGCCTTCCCTACGGGTATTCTCATCATTGCTCAGTGTCCAGTGTCCGCTGCCCGACGAAGCGGAATGCTCTGCGTCGCTGCGTGGTCGTGTCAGGGCCTCTACGTCTCAACGACCGGGGAGCGAGACTCGTTTACCTGGTGCTCCGGGCGCGGTCGAGCGCCGCGTCCGGTTCTACGGAGTCGGCACGCGCGCCTTCAGCTCCTCGAACCAGTTGTCGACGAACACCAGGCCGTCACCCTCGTCCGCCGTCTCCTCGGGGACGAGGACCAGAACGCGATCTCCGTCGGGCGCGACATCCCACATGCGTGCTTCCTCGGAGGTGTCTCCTATGGCGTAACCGCTCATGCTCACGAGCGTGCCGGGCGTTCCGAAGCTGAACATCGGATCCGTCTCGACTTGCACCACCATCAGGTCGGTGTCGTTGCGATAGAACAGCGCGCGCGCTGCTGCGCCTCATCTGGCTTCAGACTACGGGCCACAGGCGCTCCGCTCCGCCAGCACCTTCAGTGCCACGTCCCGATCGAGCTTGGTGTCGCGAGCCTGATACACCTCGCCCATCCCGCCCTCGACGATCTTGGCGGAGATCTGGTCCGAACCAATCGTGGCGCCGGGTTGCAGTGGCATGTCTCGCTGAAAGTCTCCAGATTATATCGGCTGGGTGGCCCTAAGCGCCCAGCAACCGCCAGGCATAGTAGTATGTGGGGTCTCCAGAGGATAGCGATGATGCGGGTTCGACGGGCGTCCGGACTCTCGCGTGCGGCTAAGTCATTCGTGGCGGTCGGCCTTGGCGTGGCGAGTGTCGGTCTGGGCAGCGCTGTGTCCGCGGCGGCGCCGGAGGCGACGCTCGCCGACGCGATGCAGCGGGGCGACACGGCAGCCGTGCGGGTGCTGCTCGAACAGCGGGTGGACGTGAACGCGACGCAGGGCGATGGGGCGACCGCACTGCACTGGGCGGTGTATCTGAACGACGCGGAGACGACAGCGGTGCTGATCCGCGCTGGCGCAAATGTCGCCCCGCCGAACAACTACGGCGTGACGCCGCTCGGGCTTGCGTCGCAGAACGGGAACGCGGCGATCATCGCGCAGTTGTTGGCGGCCGGGGTGGACCCGAACGACCCACGGCAGTCGGTCAATGGCAGCGAGACGCCGTTGATGCTCGCCGCGCGCTCCGGACACGTGGATGCCGTAGAGACGCTGCTCGACGCCGGCGCCGAGGTCAACGCGCAGGAAGCCTGGAACGGACAGTCGGCGCTGATGTGGGCCGCGGCCGAAGGGCATGTGCCGGTGGTCGAGGCGCTGATCGCGCACGGCGCCGGAATCACCGCGCGCTCGAACAGCGGTGCGACGCCGCTGCTGTTCGCGACGCGAAAGGGCAGCCTGCCGGCCGTCCGCGCCCTGCTCAATGCCGGGGCCGATGTCAACGA
>JASLOY010000039.1 GCA_030745255.1 Vicinamibacterales bacterium | reverse complement strand
CGCACAGTAGAAGCGGACGCACTCCATGGCGCGCACCTTGGTGGGACGAAGAGAAGCGCGGATGGCGGTCTGCGACACGTGCCACGAGTCTGCAAGATCGTCGCACACTTGTCAACGTGGTGGTTGTGGTCTGCACGGTCGATCAGCGCCGGGTGGTTCCCGGGTTCTCCCAGCCACCATTCCAGCCGCGCTGGAGGTCAGAGAGAAACTGATCCCACGCGTCCCGTGGACGCGACGAGGGATAAGGCTCCGGTTGAATCGGGATCTCCGAGCTCCAGCGCTCGACGATCTGGCCGTCGGTGCCGATCTGGCCCAGCCGTACCGTCTTCCACGTGTGCTGGCTGCGGGCGTCGACGTGCGTCATCCCGCCCGGACCGTTGACACTTTGCCCGAGGACGTTTGCTCTGACCGCCGCAGGCTCAATGCGGCCGGCGGCCTCGACGGCCCGGGCCCAGAGGTGCACCCCTACGTAGGCCGCAGCCATCGGGTCACCTACCGAACGCTCCTGCCCGTAAACGGTCTTGAAGCGGGAGACGAAGTCGTCGTTCAGCGGGGTGTCCAGGCTCTGGAAGTAGTGCCACATGACGTAGTCGCCAGCCAGGGTGTCGGGGGCGCCGGCCAGCTCGATTTCCGAGACGCTGAACGACAAGGTCGGGACCTCGTCGCTCATGATGCCCCGCGCCCGCAGCGTGTTGAAGAAGCTGACGTTCGTGTCGCGGCCGTTTATGGTGTTAATAATGATATCTGGGGTAGCTTCGGCAATTTGGTCGGCGACGTCGTCGAGCTCGACCGCGCCCAGCAGCACATACTCCTCGCCAACGATCTTCCCCCGCCATGCCTCGACCTGGTCGCGAATGATGGCGTTTGCCGTGCGGGGAAAGACATAATCGGACCCCACTAGGAAGATCCGCTCATGACCGTTCCGGAGCGCCCACTCGAGCGCCGGCTGGATCTGCTGGTTGGGTGCGGCGCCCAGATAGACGATGTTCGGCGACTGCTCCACGCCTTCGTACTGGAGCGGGTAGAAGAGCAGATGGTCATGCGCTTCGAACACCGGGCGCACGCTTCGTCTGGAGGCGGACGTCCAGCAGCCGAACACGACACTGACGCGTTCGGTCGTGATCAGCCGCTCGGCTTCGGCGGCGAACGTCGCCGGGTCGGACCGGCCGTCGGCGGCCACGATCTCGATCGGGCGGTCCAGGAGCCCCCCCGCCGCGTTCAGTTCGTCGAGCGCGAGTCGTGTGGCGTCGGCCACCGCTCGCTCGCTGGCCGCCATCGTGCCCGACAGCGAGTGCAGCACCCCGACGCGGATCGGGTCGTCGTTGCCCAGGCCGCACGCGGCCGACAGTGTGAGGGCGGCCGCGAGCGCACACACTGAGACGACCGCCGCACGCCGCCGGATCGGCGTGCGAGGAGGAGCCGTGGGCGATGAGCGCCAGATCATCGGGATGCTGGGTCGGGGGTAAGCGTGTGTCAATAGAACGCCACCATGGTGACCACGAAAAGCCCCGTTACGTACAGCGGCCAGAATAGTAGTTTCGGCAACAGGTTGTCACGAAACTGTATCAGTCGCCATCCGGTGGTGGCGAACATGATCGCGTTCATCGTCACGAACAGGGTCGCCAGATAGAGACCGAAATAGAGGTTCTCCAGATACATGACGGTCGGTGAGCCGAGCTCCTCGCGGAGCGCCGCGTGTTCGAAAATGAGCACGAAGAACAGGGCGGCGCAGCCGAGTACGACGTCCATCGCCTTGAACCCGAACCAGTCCGAACGGTGCTCGTGTTTCGAGTTGATCAGCAGCAACGCGAACAGCATGGCAGCCACGACGAACAGCGGGATGAACTTCGAGACGAACGGGCTCAGAAACTGGCGCCGGAGATGGATGCTGAAATGTAGCTCCGGGAACGCGTCTTGCCCGACATAGTCGTCGATGCCGAAGTTGGCGTTGTAGTTTTTGGATCGGTAGTTGAAGCCGCTCGCCGCGATTGACCAACCGGGCAACACGAAGTCGCGCTCTACGCCAGGCAACGTGCCCGGGTTCGTGATGTCGTAGGCGTCGAGGTCAGGCACCAGGACGACGTTGCGGGCGAAGTCGGTGTGCCAGAAACGTAGCCAGACCTCCTGGCGGTCGAACGGATACTGCTCGTAACTGAAATTCTGCCGGAGTGTGGCGACAAAGTACCACCCGATGCTCTCGAACTCACCCGTGTCGTACCTGTAGACCTCGTTGACCGTTGCCTCGATCGCCTCAGGGAGGATAAACCCCCGGTTCAGATCCCGGTTCCGCCCGCGATGGTATCGCTGCCAGAGATACCCGGTCACCTCCACGTTCGTGCTGGAGGTGAACTCGATCGACTGCACGAACACGCCCGTGGGAATGAAGACGGGTGCCTCCATGCTCAGCTCCTCCGACCGCTGGAAGTACGCCGCGACGAACTGGCTAACACTGGAGTGATCGATGACCTCGACCGTGGTGGGCGCCTGGACCTCCTGGTGCTCTCCGGCGATGAACCAGATGGCACCGGTGGCGCTCGCCAGCGCCAGCGAGCCGCCGCAAACCCCCGCCCAGGCGGCCTGCTCGCCGTCTCGCAACAGCGCGACGACACTCGCGATCAGAAAGCACAGCGTTGCGACGCCGGCGACCACCACCAGCAGCAGCCGGTGACGGCGGGCGTCGTCGTTGCCGATGTCCGCTGTGAAGAACACCACGCCCAGCGACCAACCAGCCTCGGCGATGCGTTGGTACAGGATGCGTGAGACCTGTCCGGTCACGCTGTCAACGTGGTCGACATAGCCGTTCTCGCCACCGATGGCGCGGATCGCCGTGGCGTGCAGCACGGTGTCGTCCCGCTCCCAGGCCAGCTCGAACACCGTCTGGCCGGCGCGCATGTAGTCGTCGATCGGGTGAACGATGAACCGTCCCTCGGGCGAGATCAGAAACGGGTATCCGCCGCCACCCAACCCGATCTCGCTGATGTCACGTCGGATCTCGTCGGCCGAGTATCTGGCCAGCACCAGACCGTCGGGATTCCCGTCATCAGTCGACCCGGGTGTGCGAAACGGCGCGCCGAACCCGACCACGACCGTGTCTTCGGTCGGGTCGAGGTAGGGTTCGTTCCACCGGGCGCCCTTGAGCATCGGTTCGCCGTACCAGCGGTGTTCGAACGCGGTGTAGTCGAAGTCGAGCTCTCCCGCGTGCACGATGTCCTGGTCGCGGACCATGTGTGGCGCATATAGACCGGGGCCGGCGGGACCGGCCGCTGGCTCGTAGGCGACGCCGACGCTGAACAGCGTCGGGTCGTCGGTCATCACCTGCGCCAACCGCGCGTCGAGATCGGCCGGAGTCAGCGTCCCGTCGCTCAGCTCGTCGGCGATCGATGCGGCGACCCGTCGGGCGCCCCGGAGCCGTTCGTCGATGCGTCGGGCGATTTCGACGGTGCGTCGTTCGGCGACCGCGTAGGCTTCGTCGAAGATCTCACGCTCGGTGCGTGCGCGGGCCTCGCCCAGCCACGCCGTGATACCCGCGCTAGCGACCAGACCGACGACGAAGGTAGCCAGAAGCCACGGGTGAACACAACCTCGGCGCATGAGACGGCTCGCGTGTGGGGGCATTCCTATGTTCCGAGAACGTCGTCCGACTGCGTCAGCGTCCTTATGATAGCCGGAGCCGTGCCGGTTCCCGACAAGTGGGCCGTGGTCCACAGATGCCCGAATCGAAGGGGAACCCGGTTGTCGGGGGGGGAGATGGCGCACCGTGGGACACATCGCGTCGATGTGGGCTTTGAAGGATCGCCAGACGTCGACGTCACACGGCCGCCAAGCGACCCAGAACACGGAAGGAACTGTGGCCGGGCCTACAGAGAGCTGGCGTGACGCCCGGTACCTGGGCCTGATTATCCCGCAAGCGCCTCACACATCGCCGCGAGCGCGCCGTCGAGCTCGTCCGGTTCCCGCGCGAAGCAGCACCGGATGTAGCCCTCGCCCACCGCGCCGAAGTCGACACCGGGAATGGTGCCCACCCGTGCGTGCGCGATCAGGTGCTCGGCCATTGCCCATGATTGTGACTGGCCGGTGGCGAGTCCGCCCACTGGCTCCCAGTCGGGGACGATCTGCAGGAAGGCGAAGAAGCCGCCTGCCGGCGGAGAGCCGGTCAGGGTAGGGCCGAGTGTGGCGACACCGGCGTAGAACCGGTCACGTCTGGCCTGGAGCTCTGTCCGGTTTGCCGCGACCCAGTGCTGGTCGGCCTCCAGGGCGCCCAGCCCGCCGTACTGAATGACCGACGAAACATTGCTGGCGGTCAGCGAGATCAATTTCAGTACGTGCGCGCGCAGCGCCTCGTTCTTGACCGCGAGGTAGCCCAGTCGCAGGCCGGTCATCACGTGCGACTTGCTGAACGTGTAGACCGACACCGTGCGTTCGTACATCTCCGGTAGCGCCGCCAGGCTCACATGTGGGGCGTCGTCGTAGACCAGGTCCTCGTAGGGCTCGTCGGAGATGACCAGGAGGTCGCGTTCGCGCGCCAGCGCGGCGATCGCCTCCAGTTCGGACCGCCCCAGCACACCACCGGTCGGGTTGTGCGGCGTGTTCACCAGGATCGCCCGCGTGCGCGGCGTCACGGAAATTCGCAGCACTTCGGGGTCGTATCCCCAGCCGAGCGTGGGTCGCAGCGGGCACGGGATCGGTATGGCCCCGATCGCCAGGATGTGTCCCAGCGTGGGCCCCCACGCCGGGTCCGGCACGAGGACCTCGTCACCAGGGTCGAGCGCTGCCCGACAGGTGAGGTAGAGGCCATGCATACCGCCGGCAGTGACGAGCACCTCTTCCGGGTCGCCGACCGGAATCGCGTTGCGTGTTCTGAGCTTCTCGGCCAGCAGTTCACGCAGGCGCGGCAGCCCGCCGGTCTGGACGTAGTGGGTGTGGCCGGCATCGAGCGCGCGTTTCATTGCCTCGCGGACCGGCGCCGGCGTCTCGAAGCTGATGTCGCCGTGGTCGAGCCGGAACGGTCGCTCGACGTCGTACATCAGGTCGCGGATCTTGAAGATGCCGGACAGCGGGACGGCGTCTAGAGGATTGCTCATCTGCTCTCAGAAGTCAGAAGTCAGGAGGCAGGAGGAAGCGGATGGCTGACGCGGCATCAAGCACACGTGTCTTCCCTGCCTCTCATCCTACGTTCGAACGGTTACGCGGTCCATGATGGCCGAGAGGGTCTGCGCAGCTCGGCCCAAGGGTAGATTGCTGACGTAGAAGTGCCGGGCGCCCAGGTCGCCAAGCGCGCGAATCGTGCGGGCGCAGACCTCCTCGGCGCTCGCGCCGGACTCGAACTCCCGGGTCAGTGCCTCGGCGGGGACCTCGAGGAATTGCCCGAGGGCCGCGAGCGTGCGCGGGTTGGCGCTCCGGTAGTAGAACACGCCGAACAGGCCCGGCAGTGTCAGCTTCTGGCGACGCGCTTCCTCGAGAAAGCGAGCGACCGGCCCCGGTGTGTGGTGCGACACGATCTGCGTCAAGAAGAAATCGGCGGTGGCATTGGGTGCCAGGAGATACCCGACCTGTGTCTCGGCATGCTGCGCCGGGTTGGCCCAGCCGCCCAGCAGCAGGTCCGGTTGTCGCTTGCGAATCAGGGCTCGCAGCTCCCAGCCGTGCGCGACGCACCGCGGCGGGCCGACGTGGCGGTCGCCGCCCAGCACCACCAGTGCCTCGAAGCCCAGCTCTCGCGCCCGGTCCGCGTAGCCCAGGCAATGCGCCAGTGTGTGCTTGGTCGTCAGGAACGGGACCACACGGTCTCGGGGCGTCTGTGCGCCGAGGTTGGCACCCAGGTGGCGCAGGCTGTCCTCCTCTCGCTGCCCGACGGCGCTGTCGGTCAGGAACACGTAGGTCTCGTCGCGCGCCAGTCGCCGGACTGCGTGATAGGTGTCGATCCAGGCATCCATGCCGGCCGCGGCGTCGAGCTCTGCGCGCGGTGGACGGAGCTCCGCCGCGATGACCGAG
The DNA here is from genome assembly GCA_030745255.1 of Vicinamibacterales bacterium. Lineage (GTDB taxonomy): Bacteria > Acidobacteriota > Vicinamibacteria > Vicinamibacterales > UBA8438 > NP936. The sequence continues at coordinate 7,760 of JASLOY010000039.1, read as the reverse complement.
CAGTCGCGGGCGAACGCTTCGCGAAGAGACATGGACGTAGCGTGGACGACCACGCGGCAGGGGCGGATGTGACGCTACCGCGGCGCTGACGGATGGGTTGGGGTCACTCCCGCCGGCTGCAGATGCTCGAGGATGAAGTCGAGCATCTTATGCCGCAGGTGTGTGTTCTGCTTCGGGTCGGTGACGCCGTGCCGCGACTTCGGGTAGAGCATCAGCTCGAACTGCTTGCCCGCCTGCTGCAATTCGTAGACGAACTGCAGCGTGTTCTGCAGATGCACGTTGTCGTCCATCGTGCCGTGGATCAACAACAGCTCGCCCTGCAGGTCGGCCGCGTTGAAGCGTGGCGAGCTCTTCCGGTAGCCCTCCGGGTTGTTTTGCGGCGTCCGCATGAAGCGCTCGGTGTAGATGGTGTCGTAGTTGCGCCAGTCGCTCACCGTCCCGCCGGCGATTCCCATCGCGAACGTGTCGCTGTGTGTCAGCGCGTAGCTCGTCATGTAGCCGCCGTAGCTCCAGCCCTCGATGCCGATCCGGGCCGGGTCGACCCAGGGCTGGTCCGTGAGCCACGCGATGCCGTCCTCGATGTCGCGCAGCTCCAGCTCGCCGAAGTTCTGATACACGGGCCAGGTCGACACCGCGCCCTTGCCGCTGGCGGTCCGGTTGTCCATCACCCAGACCACGATGCCGTGCTGGGCGAGCAGGTGGTAGAACATGGTGGCGGTGCGACCCCATGCGTTGCTGACCTGCTGGTTGTGCGGGCCGCCGTAGGTGTGCTGGAAGACCGGATAGCGCCGCGACGGGTCGAAGTCGGGCGGCTTGATCAGCATCGCTTCCATGACGAAGCCGTCGCGCGCCGTCACCTGCAGAAATTCCGGGGTCGAGAGCCGGTAGTCGTCCAGCGCGGTCACCTGGTTCTCGGCCACCAGGCGCGTCTCAGTGCCGTCGGCGGCGTGCACGCGTACCTGCGGGGGCGTGTTGATGTCGCTCCAGGTGTCGAGATACCTGGCGAAGCCGGGGCTGAAGCTGGCTCGGTGGGTGCCGTCACGCCGCGACAAACGGGTCAGCTGGCTGCCGTCCAGCTTCACGCGATATACGTCGCCGCCGATCGGACTACGCTCAGTTCCCGAAAAGTACACCCAGTCGGACTCTTCATCGACGCCATGCAGGGTCCGCAGCTCCCACTCGCCGTCGGTCACCTGTGCGATCAACGTGCCGTCGGGCTCGTAGTGATAGAGGTGCTTCCAGCCGGTCCGTTCACTCAACCAGAGAAACGTGTCGTCCTCGAGCCAAGTCGGGTCGCCGCTCACGTCGACCCAGGCGGGAGTCGTTTCCTGCAGCAGCCGGTTTGTCTCGCCCGTGCGAGCGTCAGCGGTGTTCAGGTCGAGCCAGGTCTGCTCGCGGTTCTGCACCTGGAAGACCACGTCGTCGCCGTCCGGTGCCCAGCCAACCCTGACCACCAGCATGTCGGTCGGCGTGTAGTGGTCCAGGTCGACCCACACCGTCTCGCCGCCAACGGCCGGTATGACACCGAGCCGGACGAGCGGGTTCAGGTCGCCCGCCTTCGGATAGTCTGTCGTCTCCACCTCGAGGCGATACGGCAGATGGTCGATGACGGTAAACTCCTTGACCGGGCTTTCGTCGGTCTGCAGATAGGCGAGACGCGACGAATCGGGGCTCCACCAGTAACCCTTGAAGTTCCCCCGGCCGTAGATCTCTTCCTGATAGACCCAGTCGAGCTCGCCGTTCAGGAGGTCGGCGTCGCCGTCCCTGGTCAGCGCCCACTCGCGGCGCTGTTCCACGTTCACTGCCACCAGATCGTGGTCGCGGACGAACGCCACGAGGCTGCCGTCCGGACTGAACGACGGCATCGATTCGGTGGCCGGGTCACGCGTGAGCCGCCGCACCCGCGCGGCGCCGAGCGGTTCGCCGTCGTGTACGCCGAAGTAATAGAGGTCGTTGGAGATATCCATCACCAGGCCGGTGTGGTCGCCGTTCCAGACAAATCGTCCGGAGCGGACCGCCCGGCGGGCGTCGGCGTCACTCATCCCGGGCACAGCGGCAAGCGCCGTCTCCAGCCCTTCCAAGTCGATCAGCGGCTCGGTGTCGCCGGTGTCGGCTTCGACCGAGAGCACCCGCGCCGGGTCGCGATCGCGCTGGAGAAAGTGCGTGTCGCTGAGCCAGGTGAGCCCGGTCGGGGTCTGCCCGCTGAAATTCACCCGCTGATCCGGGTCGTAGATCGCGTCAATGGTCAGCGACCCCTGCTGGGCCACGGCGGACCCGGATAGCAGCAGCGCTGTACACACAAACGCCGCCGCGGGTGCGCCGCGAACGGAGAAGGAACGGGTCATGGCGAGTCTCCCTCGGCCCGGCTTGTGCCGGCCTGACGGGTTAAGATAGAACCGGATTAGCTTAGCAAAGATCGAGCGGCAGAGACCGTTCGTTCACGGGGAGGACCGATGCGCATTCAAGGGGTCGTGATGCTGGCGGTGGCGATGGGTGTGGCAACGAGCGGCGGGTCCCCGACGGTGCGCGCCGCGCAAGAGGCGTCGGATCGGCCGTATCTGCTGGAACGCATCGGCGACGCCGCAATCGTCCAGAGCTACGCCGACGGGTTCGAGGCGTTGACCCTGCGCGAAAAGACGTTAATCTGGCACCTCTATCAGGCGGCGCTCGCCGGCCGCGACATCTACTACGATCAGCGCTACGAGCACAATCTCGAGATGCGCGAGGTGCTCGAGGAGATCATCACGCATCCGGATGGCGTCGATGCCGCAACCCTGGAGGCCATCCACACCTACACGAAGCTGTTCTGGATCAACACCGGTCCGTTCAACAACCTGACCGCGCGCAAGTTCGTCGTCGACACCACGCCGCCGGCCTTCGCCTCGGCAGTCGAGGCGGCGGCCCGTGCTGGCGCCACGTTCCCGACTCGCGACGGCGAGAGTCTGGCCCAGATGGTGGAGCGGATGGAGCCGCTCTTCTTCGACGCCGCTTTCGAGGCGATCGTCACCAACAAGACCCCAGCGCCCGGCGACGACATGCTGCTTGCGAGCGCCAACAACCTCTACAAGGGCGTGTCCACGGCTGATCTCGACGGGTTCGAGGAACAATTCCCGCTGACGTCGAGGCTGGTGAAGATTGACGGCGAGCTGGTCGAGGAGGTCTACAAGGTCGGGGGCAAGTACAGCGACGAGATCTCCGAGATCATCAGTCACCTCGAGGCGGCGATTCCGTTTGCGAGCGAGCCGATGGCGAAGGCGCTTCGGGCCAACATCGCCTACTACCGAACCGGGTCGCCGGTCGACCAGCGCGCCTACGACATCGCCTGGGTCGAGGATCAGGCGTCGAGCGTCGACACGATCAACGGGTTCACAGAGGTGTACATGGACGCGCGTGGCGCCAAGGGCGCGTGGGAAGCGCTGGTCTTCTACGTGAACCCGGAGAAGACCGGCGCCATCAAGACACTCGCGGCCAACGCCCAGTGGTTCGAAGACCGGATGCCCTGGGATCCGAAGTATCGCAAGGAGGGGGTGACCGGAATCACGGCGAACGCCATCGACGTGGTGGTCGAGACGGGCGATTCGGGTCCCGTGACGCCGATCGGAATCAACCTGCCGAACGACCAGACGGTGCGCGAGCAGTACGGCAGCAAGTCGGTGTCACTGTCGAACATCAACGAGAGCTACGACCGCTCGCAGCCCGGCGGCTATCGGCAGGAGTTTGCCTGGACCGAGGAGGAAGCGGAGCGGTCGCGTCTGTGGGGCAGCCTCGCCGGCGAGATGACCACCAACATGCACGAGGTGATCGGGCATGCCTCGGGCAAGCTGGCCGAGCGGCTTGGCGGCTCGGCGCAGCCAGACCTGAAAGAGCAGTATTCGGCGCTCGAGGAGGGGCGGGCCGATCTGATCGGGCTCTACTTCCTGGCCGACCCGAAGCTGGTCGAGCTGGGTGTGCTGCCGGCTGACGCCCACGAAGACATCATCCGGGCGGAGTACGAAGGCTACACGCGCAATGCGCTGCTGCAGCTTCGGCGGGTCCGCGAGGGCACCCAGATTGCCGAAGACCACATGCGCAACCGCCAGATGATCGTGCACTGGCTGATGGCGAACACAGACGCCATCGAGAAACGGATGCGGGACGGCAAGACCTTCTACGTCATGGTCGACTGGCGCGCGTTCCGCGATGGGGTCGCTACGCTGCTCGCTGAAGTGCAGGAGATCAAATCAGAGGGTGACTACGACGCGGCCAGGACTCTGTTCGAGACCCACGGCATCCACTTCGACCCAGCCTTGCGGGACGAGGTGGTCGCCCGGGTGGACGCGGTCGGGCTGCCGTCCTACAGCGGGTTCGTGCAGCCCCGACTCGAGCCGGTGCTCGACGCCTCGGGCGCGATCACCGATGTGGCGATCTCCTATCCGCAAGACCTCACAGTCCAGATGCTGGAGTATTCGGGAAAGCGGGTGCCGGGACGCTAGGGGCTGGACCCGACTAAAACCTGAACAGCCGGTTGAACTTGACGACGAAGCCGCGGTTGCGCAGCTCGCTGAACCGATCGGGCCGTAGCGTCATTGTGTCGCGATCCTCGGTGTAAACCACAAACAACTCGCTCCCCGGGCTGTACTCCCACCGAAGACGCATGTTCGTGCTGAGCGTGTCGCTCGCTGAGTTGTACTGCAGCAGTCCGCTGAAGAACATGCGCGGGTTGAACGCGTAGTTGACCCGCGTTACCGCGAGATCGGTTCGAAACGAGCCCCCCGGGGTATCGATCCAGTTCAGCGAGAGGCTCGGCTCTATCGACATCTGCGGCAGGACGGCGACACGCCACGGCCGCAAGCCGAGGGTGGTGATGTCTCCGTTGAAGTAGCCGCCATGCTGGAGTCGTACGCCGCCATTGACGCGTCGCTGCTGACCGAGCGAATACGACACTTCGACGTCGTTGAAGGCGTAGCCTCCGACCGGGATGGTCACGCCGCCCCCTGGGGAAAACGGCTGCAGCAACAGCTCGTAGTTGTCGCTGATGGTTACTCCAAACCTGTCGCTGCTCTCGAACTCGGTCTGAAAGCTCAAGGTGTTCTGACGTGTCTCCAGCAGGTTGGTGTCGGCCGTCAGGATGTAGTCGATGCTGCCCACCAACCGGAACTGCCGGATCGCATCGATCGAGCTCGGTCGTGGGCTGAACCGACCTTCCACAAATGTGCGCCGGAAGTTGTCTCGTCTCAAAAACCCTACTTCGGGGTTGAAATGGCCCTCGACCAGCAGGTGGTCGACCTGCACGCCGTAGCGGTCCGCGCCGTAGCCGAAACGCGTCTGATAACTGGTGTCCTCGCCAACCAGGCCCGGTGTCTCCGTCTTCGCGTAGTAGCCGAGCATCTGGATGTTGTCGTAGAAGGCGAACGTCGCATCTGCCCCATAGGTACGGCTGGCGCCGTCGCCGGCCAGCGAGACCGATCGGTTGGTGAACAGTGCGCCCACGGAGCTGCGTCGGAGAATGTCGCGCTTGACCCGTGCGACGGTAAAGTTGGTCGACGCGAGCCCCGAGGACACCTGGTCGTCGGTTTGGATGCTCAAAGCGCCGACGTCGAACTGTCCGACCTTGCCGGTCACGCGGCCGCCGCCGAGGATCGGCACCACCTGCCCGCCCTGCAGACCGATCCGCCGGCTGTAGAACAGGGTCGGTGCGGTGCCCCCGCCGAAGAATCCGCCGCCGCCACCCCCGGGGCCGCCGAACACGCCACCCACTCCGCCTCGAGCGAAGTCGAACACGCCGCGTCCCTCGAGAAAGAACTCCCGCTTCTCCGGGAAGAAGAGGCTGAACCGGGTCAGATTCACCTGCTGCTCGTCGACCTCCACCTGCGCGAAGTCGGTGTTGTAGGTGAAGTCGGCCGTCAGATTCTGCGTGATGCCGTATTTCACGTCGAGCCCGAAGTCGCCGTCCCCCTCGCGGTTCTTCACCGGGTTCGCGTTGACATCGGTCGTCATCCCGCCAATCGCATACGGCTTGACCTCGATGTTTCGGCTCGCCGTCGGCGGCTCCATCCCGACCAGCGTGCCGGCCGACGACACGCGGAAGATGCCGGAGGAGCCCTGACCGCCGCCCGCCGTGATCGGCAGCCGCGTCAGATAGACCCACTCGTTCTTGCGTCGAATCGCCCGCCGCAGCTGCACGCCCCACAGCTGCGGGTTCCCCGACCGATAACGGAGGCTCTTGAACGGGATCTCCATCTCGGTGGTCCAGCCGCCGTCGAACCGGCCCGTGCGGACGTCCCACACAGGGTTCCAGTCGCCGTTGGGATTGCCTTCGTTCGTGAACTGCTGGTCGGCGCGCGCCGCCAGCGGGTTGGTGTAGAAATTGAACCCGTTTCGACGGTCGTAGAACGTATCGAAGAAGGCGGCGAACGTGTCGTTCTGTCGCAGCTGGTTGGTGTCGCGGCGCATTTCATTGGCGACCCATTCGCTTTCCGGCGCCGAATCCCAGATACGGGCTGAGACATACACGTTCGTCTCGTCGAACATGATCCACGCCTCGGTCTTTTCAGAGGCGGGCGCCCCTTCCACCGGCATCAGCTGGACGAAGTCGCTTATGGCCGGCACCTCCTCGTAGACCGCTTCGTCGAGCTGCCCATCGAGCCGGATGCCCTCGTCGAGCCTGATGGCCCGCACCGTCGCCCGGCCCTGCTCGTCTCGCGTCACGACCTCGGGGGCAACCGGAGGCGCCGGGCCCTCGATCGCGGCGAGCAGCGCGGCGTTCGGGCTGACCGCGAACCCCGCGTTGGCCACGGTGCCGGACGGTGCGCTGACGGCCGCGGGCGGTGCCGCGGACGCCTCGGGGATCGGAGTCGGGCTGGTAGTGGCGGGCGGTTGCGCGTCTGGCTGGAGCGCGGCAACCGGCTCGCCCTGAGGGCGCGCAGGAGCCGCGGCCACACGCGGCGGCGCACCCGAGACGGCCGGTTCCGAGACGGTCGGCTCGCGCCGGGCGCTGAACGGCGCCGCGGCCACACCCGCAGGCGGACCCGAGAGCTCCGCCACGAGACGGTCCTGCAGGCTGAAAAGATCGTCGAGCGCGCCGTCGATCAGCGCTGACCGAACGACCGCACCGGTCGAGACGTCCACGAACCGCCCGGTGATCCGGAGCGCCTCACCAACCCGCTGGTAGGCGCCCCCGACCACGTATTGCGCGCCGAGACGACGGCCGACCTCCAGCACCCCTGCGGTCGCCTCCTCTCCGGTGCCCTCGGCTGCCTCACCCGCTGAGCCGGTGACACCGGTGCGCGCTATCACCGGGTACCCGCCCGGGAGTCCTGTGGCCAGCGATTCGGCGATGCCGGCGCCGATCCAATCGTCTCCGGGAGAGCCACTCAGGTTCTCGAACGGCACGATCGCGACCGCCTGGGGGGGAAGCACGCCTTGTTGAGCCGACACGGGCATGGTCGACGCCAGAACGGCGAACGCGCACAGCATCGGGGACAGGGCGCGAGCGGGTAGGACGAGGCAGTTTCGCATTGCTGTCATCGAGAATTTCCTGCTTCCGTCACAGGCATCCTCTACACGGTATACCCATTGGCCCGAGCAGGCCACTGTCGTGCGCCGCGGAACCGCCGTAACTCGTTTCAAACATTATCTGTTCCTGCTCGTTCCCAGTGGTTCTATGGCGCCCGAAATTGAACATCGAACAATGAACAGCGGCATATGCTCACGCCGGTCGGTTCTTCTCGCTGGTCCAGTAGATCGCCGGCACGACGAACATGTTCAGGGCGGTCGACGAA
>JASLOY010000399.1 GCA_030745255.1 Vicinamibacterales bacterium | reverse complement strand
GCCGGGTCTAGCCAGCCCTCACCTCATACAACGTCATCGGCTCGTCGAAGCCCCTGAGCGTGGCGTCGCCCATCGAGGTGAACTCGAACGTCTTGCCCGCGCACGGCTCCCTCACCACCCCGAAACCAGCACCTGTCCCGGCTCCGCACGGTCAGCAATGCGAGCGGCGAGCTGCACCGCCGTGCCGAAGATGTCGTCGTCTTCAGCGATCGGCTCCCCGGCGTTGAGTCCGAGGCGCACTCGCACCTCGCCACCCTCGAGCGCGCGCTGGATCGCCAGACCCCCCGCACAGCCGAGACAGCCTAGGGGAACGACGCCATGATGCCGTCGCCGGTGTGCTTCACCTCGCGCCCTCCGTTCGCTTCGAGCGCCCCCCGGACGGCTGTGTTGTGTCCTCGCAACACCTCCCGCGCTGCCTCGTCGCCCACGCGCTGTGTGAGCGTCCTGCGCGACGCTCCGACACAACTGGGGACGATAGACGGCTGGAAGACTGAGGAACCCGTGCTACAGAGCGGACGACCTGTCCTATCCATTCAAGACATCGGCGTTGATCGCCGCTTCGATATACCGATCGCCATCTTCCACCAACAGCAACCGCTGCTCTCTCAACTCCCGCACCGCAAGTGCCACGCGGCTGACGTAGTCGGCCCTGGAACGATAGCGCTCCGATAGCGCTGGGCGCGCATCCCCCCGCTCCTGGCGCTCGACCTCGGTCGCGGCAAACGTAAGGTAGCTTCCCACCACGCTATACATTGCCTTGGGGCCATGTCCCTTCGCCCGTAAGTTCCATCCGGTATGGGTCGCGAGCGGGACACTCACGTCGGGGGTGCGCAGGCCGGGGACGTCATTGCCATCGGCATCGACGCTCGGCAAGAGGACGGCGTATTCCTGCCTCGTATCCACGCGCGGCGGATGATGGGCGATCAGACCTTGCGCGAACTCCGGCCCGTAGTCCTGAAGAAAGAGACGACTTGGCTCATCGGGGCTCTCAACCCCTTCGATCTGAGGAAAGTCCTGGCGCACCGTTTCCGCCGACACCAGTGTGCCGTCCGCCCGCCTCGGCACGCAGCTGTCAGGTGGCGGCATTCCCTCGGTGGCCCAGGCGTCGAGCTGGTCGAGCAAAGCGCGCAGGAGGGTCGACGTGTTGAGCGGGTTGGATGGATTTTGGTACGGCCCAGATTGCGGTGGGCTGTTTGGCGCGGCGTGATGCTGCGAGCTGGCGAAGAAGAAGATCCGGGCGTGCGGATGATCGGGCAAATCCATCCCATAGGCGTCGGTGTGCACCAGCGAGCCGCGACGCTGCCAGTATTCCGACGCCGTCTGCGTGTGCATGATGAAGGGATCGGTGGTGGGACGTTTCAAGATGGCGTCGGTGCGGCCACTCCAAGGGTCCGTGGATTGGTTGTAGGCAAACGGAAATTGATCAGAGGGGTAGAGGTGGTGCTCATGCTGGCGCGGAAAGCGGTCGGGATGAGCAAAGCGCAGGTTAAGGGCCAGCCGTCCTGCTCCCGTGACATGAGGCCAGACGCCATCGAACACCCGACGATGATCGGTACTCTGATTCCAGCCGCGATAGACAAACTCGCGCAGAAATCGGCCGCTCTGTGACCGTCCCCAGGCGTAGGCCTTGTCGAGTCCCGTATCGCCCTGGCGCAGCGGATTGGGCGTGCCGTCTGCGTCGCGGTCTCCATAGCGGAAGAAGTCGACTACATCGCGCACCGCGGCAAACCCTAGCCCGAGAACCAGCGGCTCGGCCGCAGTGTAGACGAGTTCGTAGATCCAGCCTGGACGAAATCCCTCCGGTACGTACAGATGCGTGTTCGAGGGCGAGGTTCCACCCTGGGCGTCGAGCGCAGCGAATCGCCAGTCCGCAGCAGGCTGACGCGCATCGCGTTCGTATTCGCGATGCGTCAGAGTCGTCTGCGCTGGGTCCAGAGAGGCGGTGGGATAGCTGCGCGTATAGGCGTTGCCGCTGAAGGGCAGCGACCGAACCCCCGGCTCATCCACGATCAACTCAGCACGTACACGGCCGGTAATCGGACCCGCGTCGCCCACTGGAATCGGCAGACGCATGGTCATGCGGTCATTGCCAGCCAGGACATCGCCTTGCCAGCCACACCACAGCACCGTATAGCCGCGCCGCATCAAGAACCCGTTGCCCGCGTCCTCGGGGCCATCCAGCGCATTGCTATGGGGAGCGTCGTTGAAGAACTGCACCAAGCGCTTGTCGCCGCGATTTACCACATCGAAGATCATTCGCCGGTTGCCTCGCGCCAGATCCACCGGTTTGAGCAGGGCAAAGGTCGTCTCGTACTCGACACGACCGGCGGCGTTCACCGGCGCATGGGGAAGATCCACAACACCTGCGTAGAACGGAGACGAGGGATCGACTGCGAACCCGACGCGCCCGGTGAGACGCTCATACGGTCCCACCTCCCCGAAGGGGACTCCGGCTGCAAATGGTTCGCGGCTGTCGATGAGGAGACGAATCTCGGTTGGCATCGGACGTTCACTCCTAATAGCGAAGCATGCACATTGCGCATCTGAGCGCCCGGGGTCAGCGCCCCATCGCATAGCCGTCCCGGCGGAAGTCGGCGCCGGCGGTGAGCGTGCCCCGATCGTGGTCGATCTGGATCGCACACAGGCCCCCGGCGAGGTAGTTGCGCTCGCCCCAGTCCTCGACGATGTGCCCGCGCGAGGAGAGCTCAGCGATCGTGTCCGCGCCGACCCCTGATTCGCAGCGCAGCACGCCGGGCTCGTAGCGCCCGAACATTCCGGTGAGCGGGAAGCTGAAACTCGCGAAACGGGGCGCCTCGATCGCCTCCTGCGGGTCGAGCCCGAACACCTCGATGTTCGCGAGCAACTGGGTCATTGCCTGCACCTGCACGTCCAGGCCCGGCGTTCCGAAGGTGAGATAGAGCTGCCCGTCCTTGAACGCCATCGCCGGGTTCGGTGTCAGGCGCGGGCGCTTCCCCGGCGCGAGCACCGAGGGGTGTTCGGGATCCAGCCACGACTGCGACCCCCGAGATGAGATTCCGAATCCCAGCTCGGGGATGTAGTTCTGGTAGGCGTCGCTCGGCGTCGCCGAGAATCCGTTACCCCAGCGGTCGACGACGCACACATAGCTCGTGTCCTCCGCCACGGGCGTCAACGTCGACTCCGGCTCGCTCGCGAGCGCCCAGTCGCCTCGAGGTTCCGACTGGTGGGCGAACGGATCGCCCGGCGGGGGCATCCTTAGTTGGGCGCGCGCCGCGTCGATCTGCTCGCGTCGCTCCGCCGCGAACGAGGGCGAGGTGAGCCCTTCGATCGGCGCGCGAATGAAGTCGGGGTCGCCGAAGTAGTAGTGCCGGTCCGAGAATGCCAGCTTGATCGCCTCGACCAGCGTGTGCACGTAGTCCGCGCTGTTGTGACCGAGCGCCGCGAGATCAAAGCCGTCGAGGATCTGCAGTACCTCGATCAGTGCGGGCCCCTGGCACCAGGCGCCGCACACGTTCACCGTGAGATCCCCAAAGCGGCCGGTCACCGGCGGTTCGATCCCGACGCTGAAGGCGGCGAGGTCGTCGTAGCCGAGGAACCCTTCCTGCTCCTCCACGAACGCCGCGATCTCGCGGGCGATGTCGCCGCGGTAGAACTCATCGCGCGCGGCGCGGATGGCGGTCGTGCGCCCGCTGGCGCTGGCGGCGCGCTCCGCGTCGATCAGTCGGTCGAAGGTTCCAGCCAGATGCGGCTGTTCGAGGCGATCGCCCTCGCTGAGGAGGCGACCGCCAGGCGCCAGCAGGTCACGCAGCCCCGGTGAGTTGTCCATCATTGGCCTCAGGTTCGGCAGGAAGTGCGCCAGCGTGCCCTGGATGACAAAGCCGTCGCGGCAGATCTCGCGTGCCGGCGCGACGACCGCCTCGAACGGCATCGTCCCGAATTGCTCGAGGGTCGTGAGCCATGCGTCTGGCGCCGCAGGCGTAACAATGCGCTCAATCGCCGAGGGCGGTCCGCCGTTCGCGCGATCGGTGACCGCTTCGAGCGTGGCGGACTGCGGCCAGCGGCCGAGCCCGCTCACTGTTGAGACCCTGCCGCTCTC
>JASLOY010000398.1 GCA_030745255.1 Vicinamibacterales bacterium | reverse complement strand
GAACCAGCGGTCGATTTTTGTTAGGTCGAAAATCTCCTCGATGGTGAAGCCGGCGCGTAGGGCGTGACGGAGGAAAAACACTCGCTCGGCGTTGGGTACGCTGAGCTTTTGCGTGATCACCTCGCGCGGCAGGATGTCACGGTCGCCGTAAACGTTCTGGCCGATGCGCCACGGCTTGCCGTCGCCGCCCAGGCCGGTTCGGCCGACCTCGAGTGAGCGCAGCGCCTTTTGTAGCGACTCCTTGAACGTGCGCCCGATGGCCATCGCCTCCCCGACCGATTTCATCTGCGTGTTCAGCGTCGGGTCGGCGGCGGAAAATTTCTCGAACGCAAACCGCGGCACCTTGACGACGACGTAGTCGATGGTCGGCTCGAACGATGCGGGGGTGAGGCGGGTGATGTCGTTGGGAATCTCGTCGAGGCGGTAGCCGAGTGCCAGCTTCGCGGCAATCTTGGCGATCGGAAACCCCGTCGCCTTGGAGGCGAGGGCAGAGGACCGCGACACGCGAGGATTCATCTCGATCGCCACCATCCGACCATCCGCCGGGTCCACGGCGAACTGGATGTTCGACCCGCCCGTCTCGACACCCACCCGGCGGATGATTCGTCGGGCGGCGTCGCGCATCCGCTGATACTCCTTGTCGGTGAGCGTCAAAGCCGGAGCCACGGTGATGCTGTCGCCAGTGTGGACGCCCATCGGGTCGATGTTCTCGATCGAACAGACCACGACGAAGTTGTCGGCGACGTCGCGCATCACCTCGAGCTCGAACTCCTTCCAACCGATGACCGATTCCTCGATCAGAATCTCGTGCACCGGACTCAGGTCGATTCCGCGGGTGACGACCGCCCGGAACTCTTCGATGTTGTAGGCGATACCACCCCCGACCCCGCCGAGCGTGAACGACGGCCGGATGATCGAGGGGAAACCGAGACGCTCGACGACGCTCAACGCCTCGTCGATCGACTTCGCATACGCACTGGCCGGGACATCGATGTCGATCGACTGCATCGCTTCATGGAACTTCGACCGATCCTCGGCCACCATGATGGCGTCGATCGAAGCGCCGATCAGCGACACGCCGAACTCCTCGAGCACCCCGTGGGTGTCGAGATCCACCGCCAGATTCAGCGCCGTCTGGCCGCCGACAGTCGGCAGCAGGGCATCGGGACGCTCGCGCTCGATCACCGATCGGACCACTTCCCAGGTCAGCGGCTCGACATAGGTCCGATCCGCCACTTCGGGATCGGTCATGATGGTCGCGGGGTTCGAGTTTACCAGCACCACGTCGAGCCCTTCGGCCCGCAACGCCTTGCACGCCTGGGTGCCCGAATAATCGAACTCGCAAGCCTGTCCAATGACGATCGGACCGGAACCGACGACCAAAACCCGTTTGATGTCCGTGCGGCGTGGCATGAGGACCTCGTGGCCTAACCGGCTCGACGCTCCATCTCCTCGAGAAAACGGGAGAACAGGTAATCGGCGTCGTGCGGCCCGGGCGAAGCCTCGGGATGATATTGCACGCAGAAGGCTGGATGACGAGTATGTCGCAGCCCTTCGACCGTTCCGTCGTAGAGATTCAGATGGGTGACCTCGACCTCGTCAGGGAGCGACTTCGGGTCGACGGCGAAGCCGTGGTTCTGGCTCGTGATCTCCACCTGCCCGGTGGAAAGCTGCTTGACCGGATGATTTCCACCCCGATGCCCGAACTTGAGCTTGTAGGTGGTGCCACCCATGGCCAGCGCGAGCACTTGATGACCCAGACAGATGCCGAACAGCGGCACATCGGCCTCCAACAGGCTCTTGGCGTTGGCCACGGCGTAGTCGAGCGGCGCCGGGTCGCCGGGTCCGTTGCTCAAGAAGACGCCGTCCGGCTCCATCGCCAGCAAGTCGCTCGCCGGGGCCGCGGCGGGAAAGACCCGCACCTGGCAGCCGTGGGCCGCCAGCCGGCGGAGGATATTCCGCTTCAGGCCGAAGTCATACGCCGCAATGCGGAACGGCCGGTCCGTGCGCCGAGGCGGCGCCAACCGGAACCCTGCCGGTTCGAGCCCGTCATCACCCTGCACATCCGCGTCGCCCGCCGGGGGCCAGTCGAACGGTTGGATACAGCTGACAGTGCGGACGAGGTCGCTTCCCTCCATCGGCGTCACCTGCTGCGCCTCGGCAACAAGCGCCTCCGGGTCGACATGGCCGGTACCGATGAGGCCGCGCATTACCCCGGCTGTCCGCAAGACGCGGGTCAGCGCGCGGGTATCGACACCGGTGATTGCCACCACGCCATGCTCGGTCAGATAGTCGCGCAGCGTCCCGTTCGACCGCCAGTTGCTGGCGATCGAGGAGGCCTCGCGGACGACGAATCCCGCGACCTGCGGACCGCGTGACTCCGTGTCCTCGGCGGCCACACCGTAGTTTCCGATCTGGGGACAGGTCATGGTGACGATCTGTCCCGCGTAGGAGGGGTCGGTCAGCACCTCCTGATAACCGGTCATGCTGGTGTTGAAGACGACCTCGCCCCGCGCGACACCGGTCGCACCGGCCGCCGTACCGCGATACCAGTTTCCGTTTTCGAGAGCGAGGACGGCGTTCATCAGGGGGCGTGGTCGAGTGACGCGGTCACGCGAGCCTGCACGGACGGACCCACCTGAACGGTGGTCGCCCAGTCGCGGTAGCCGTCGTGCCTGAACTCGACCTCGTGGGTGCCCGCGGAGACGTCGGGTATCAGCATCGGGGTGTCGCCTACCAGCCGGCGGTCGAGCCACACCTCCACACCACGTGGCCGGGTGTCGACGAACAGAGATCCTACCCCAAGCGCGGCGGTTCGCGTCTCAGTCAGACGTGAGAGGTCCCCGCTGATGGCGACAATGGGATCGTCTTCCGAGATCACCAGCCGGCGGTCCCGTGCCTCGAAGCCCTCGCGCGAGAGCCGGACATCGTAGACGCCGTAGGACAAGTCCGCCAGCGCCAGCGGCGTGGTACCGCGCGCTTCACCATTGACGACCACGAGCACACCCGGGAACGCCGACCGCACCAGCAGTCGCCCATCGGCTCTCGGCGGCGCCGGCTCTGAATCTGACTCGGTCGATGCGACCGTCGCTTCCGTTGCAAGGATCGGTGCCGGCGGCGGCGAGCTCGCAGGCTCCTCCGACGGAAGCGCTGAGGCCACGAACTCCGCCGGTGCAGGCACGGCCAAAGCCGCCGTGTCACTGACAGGCGCGGCTGGCCGCGGCGTCTCCGGCGGCGCGTCGACCGGGGGGTCGGCCACGGTCGCGCCGGCCACGGAGGCCTCGCTGAACTCCCGACTCGATGGCGCCGCCGGCTCAGCCGGCAGGTCCGCCCAGACGGCGTCAGCACCGCTGTCGGCCACCTCCGCCTCGGCCACTGTCGGCTCGTCCGTTGCGTCAGGGTCGCCGGCCACCCAGCGGAACCCGACCGCAAAGGCGGCGACCGTGATGACCGCAGCAATCAGTGCCACCGGCACCGTCGGCAAGTGTCCGGCATGATCGGCCGCACCAGAGGCGATGACCCCCGCCTGGAGATCGTCATCGTCGTCTCCATACGGGTCATAGTCTTCCGCGTCTTCGGCGTCTTCCGCGTCATGCGCGCCGCCATCAGACTTCGCCACCAGGGACCGATCGTCGGGATGGTCCGCGGCCTCGTCGAGTTCGTCCCGTTCGTTTCGTGTGCCTCGGCGAGCCGTCCTGTCGCCTCGCCTGACCGCCACCTCGTCCGAGTTCTCTTCTGGGAGACCGTCGGTTTCGCCCAGCTGCTCATCTAAATCTGTGAGCGTAATAACCTCATAGACACCCGCCGCCTGGCTGTCCGGGCCATCGCTCTCCGACTCCGAGCCGAGGTCAGCCAGCTCCACCTGCCGGTACCGGGCCTGAACGACACTGAGATCTACTTCGTCATCCTCCTGATCCCTGTGATCGTCACCGTTCACGGTCGGCGCCGGGCCGTCGTAGCGCTCGGTCTCGTCTTCAGCGTCAGGCCGCGATGCGCCAGACTCCGTCAACGACGACCGATCGGCGCGCACGGTGGGCGCCTCGGGATCCAGCACCAGCTGATCGGGCCGCGACTCGGCTGCGGACGG
>JASLOY010000397.1 GCA_030745255.1 Vicinamibacterales bacterium | reverse complement strand
CGTCCGGCTGGGCCAGGGCAAACGGCACGCTGCCTTCGGGGAGACTGAGTGCACCGCCGCCACGCGCGGCGGTTGGGCGGCCGGCGGGGTCGAAGAGCTGCCAGTGGAGCGTGCCGCCGGTGCGAAGCCCGGACGCGTCAGCCCACGCCAGGAGGGTCTCGCCACGGTGGTTCACCGCCACCGCGGGATTCTTGCGGCGCGCATCGACCTCTCCCGGCGGCGAGACCGGGTCGGAGAACCGATCGACGGCCGCGAAGTAGACCTGCCCTTGGGTCTCCCACGCCACTGTCATCCCAGTCGGGCCCGGGCTGAGGCTCGTCGTCGCCACCGGGCACGCGCCGACGTTCCATGGCTGAATGAGCTCGTCGCTGAACCTTGTGCCACCGTCACGCGAGACAAGCAACCGCTGCCCCCGCCGCACGTTGTCGCCGGCCCCCCGGTAGGAGACATAGATCGCGCTTGCATCGTCGGTCAGCGCCGCGGGTCGGCAGCAGGCACAGGCACCTGCAGCCTCGGTGTTGACCGGCAGGCTGGGCTCGAAGATCAAACCGCCGTCGCGCGACACCACCATGTAGAGCGCTCGCTGGGCGTCCTCGACCGCGCCGCTGTGCCAGAACAGATAAACGTTGCCGTCTGGACCGGCCGCAACCGCCGGGCCCGCTTCCACGCCATCGCCGGTCGCCACGCCGAACTGCGCCTCGAAGCCGGGACCCTCCTCGTTCGAGCGGGTGTAGAAGAAGGCTGGCGGACTGATGCGAAACCAGGCGATGTGCAGGCGGTCGTCCGGTCCGAGGGCGAGCTGCCCGCCGTCGACAGGTCCAAAGCCGGTCACCGTGCCCGGCGCGCTGTTGACCCGCTGCAGGTTCGACCACCGTGCGGCACCAGGCGCACGAGTCGCATGCATGAGGTCGCCGTGCTGGACATCTCCCACGGTGTAGACCAGATGCACGGTGCCGGTGCTGTCGACGACCGCCTGCGGCAGTCGACCGCCCTCCGGGACCGGCAGCGTGATGACGGATTGGCCCAACGCAGGCGCCGCCCAGAGGGCACCAATCAGCGGCAGGAGGACGAGTCGGACGATTCGACCGCCGCGATACGGCATTGAAGTCATCGAACCAAGCTCGGGGCTCAATTGAATTGATGCTGTGGCGACACGACCGAACTGCGGTGCAGCAGGTCACGACGCGGGACGTGCCGGTCCGTCCTACGGCCCTTGCTTGGAGGCCTCGCGGGCGTCAATGGCGCGTTGCCCACTGAGCGCGTTGGGGACCGCGTAGTTGCCTTCGTGACAGGCATACTCGTACATCTCGTAGTCGGGCTCGGCTGTCAGCGACATCGAGATCGTCCAGGGCCGGGTGTAGACGTTGGGATCGGTGATGGTGACGGTCCAGATGATGGTGCTCTCCGACACGCGATGGTAGCGCTCGATCACATGGAGCGCCTTGCTCACCGGTATGCCCTTGAGACGGGCACCGGCCGAGCTCGACGCGATCCAGCCGCGATTGTGGAAATTCTTCGTCTCGACCACCAGGTCGTCTCCGTCCCAGTGGGCGCGCGCGTCCCCCATCCACTGTCGGATGCGATCGTCGATGAACGGCTCGTCTGACAACGGGATGATCCGCACGTCGTGGATCATCTCGTGCTGAATCGCGATGTGGTCGGGTGTCTGCACGATGCGATACACGTTGTTGTAGCCGGCCGGCAGCATCGATCCCGGGACACCGCGCGACAGGCACCGGTCCCACACGCTCATGTTCTCGTAGTGATCGCCGTTGTGCGCGAGGTTATAGGCCTTCGTGTCGAGCGCCCACTGTTTGACCGGCGCCCGGCCTTCCGGCGGGTCGACGATCAATGAGGTCTGCCCGGTCGACAGCACCGTGTCGCCCGAGTCGAGCCAGTAACTGCCGTAGCCGCCGACGTTTCTGCCGGCCTCGTATCGTCGCGCCGGTGCATCGTCCCGTGCCTGCTCGTCCACAGCCCGTTGCTGGTTTATCGCCGCCATCTCTTCATTGGTCAGGAAGGCCCTGCTTTCATTCGAACGACGCTCCATCGGTGTCAGGGTCTTGTTTCCCCATTTGCCCTGCAGGTCAGGCTGGCCGTCGGCCATCCGCGGCATCGTCCAGTTCGGGTCGACGACGCGATCGACCTGGGCGGTCGCCAACGGGGCACCGATGAGCGCACATGTGAACACGACAACAGCGAAGACAAGTGCCCTGCGGGCGATGCAAGTCTGCATGGAACTGCTCCTTTTGCGTCGATTATACCCCGCTACGGTCTGGAACAGGCGCGATGGCTAGTCGGCGGCCGCCGTCTCGGGGAAGTTCATGCGGCGAAGGAGGGCCTCGAAGCGGGGGTCGGCACGGAGGGGATCCCACCATGGAAATGTGGGCATCGAAATGAGCATGGGCGCCCGTTGCGCGTAGGCATCCTCGAGCGAATCTAGAGCACTGGCTTTTTCCCCCAAGCTCGCGAGCACCCATGCGATGTGAACCGGTTCTCGGTCCTCTTTCGCGAGCTCTTGCATGCGTCGCAGAATCGTCAGCGCGTCTGTCTTTCGTCCGGAACGAGCGTATCCGATGGCGAGCCCAGTCCTCGGAAATGGTCCGCCTCCCGATTCGAAGCCGCGTCGGAACGCTTCGATCGCAGGCGCGAGTTCCCCTGTTTCCAAGTAGGTCATGCCGAGACAAAAATGCGTCAGTGGAAAGTTCGGGTCGATCTCGACCGTCCGTTTCAGTTGGGCGATAGCTTCGTCGTAACGCTTCTGCAAACAGAGATGAAATCCCAAATCCTGATTCGCTTTGGACCACAGCGGATCCAGCTCGAGGGCACGCTTGACCGTCTCGATGGCCTCGTCCACGTGTCCGAGGTTTGCGAGAAAGACCTCGTATGCCTGAAGCGAAACGGCAGAGTCTGGATTTAGCTCGATAGCGCGACGGAACTCTCTGTCTGCCCCGTGCCAGTCCCAGTCGAAATAGAATTTGACCGAGCCGAGTGACGTGTGGGCCTCGGCCAGTTCGCCGTCGAGCGCGACCGCTTCGAGAGCCGCTTGCTTGGCCTTCGGAGCCATCTCCTCCGCCGACTTGGACCCTAGAAACGCAAACCAGGAGCACGCGTCCGAGAGTCCGGCATAGGCGAGCGCGTATCCAGGGTCCTCAGCGACTGCCTGTTCGAAACATTCGATGCTCTTCGTGTAACCCTCGAGGGTGCCTTTCGCCCAATGGAACCGCCCGCGAAGATAGGCGTCGTAGGCGGCGAGGTTTTGCGGTCGTCGCTGGCCGGATGGTCTAGCGGGAACGCGACCCTTCAGATCGGCGGATAAACGCTCCACGATGGCAGCGGAAATCTGGTCCTGGACGGCAAAGACGTCCTCCATGGTCCGCTCGAAGCGCTGTGACCACATTTGGTACCCGTCCGAGACGCTCGTTAGCTGGGCGGTGATGCGCAAACGCGTGCCCGCCTTCCTCACGCTGCCCTCGAGGAGATGGGTGACGCCGAGCTGCTTGCCAATTTCGCGGACGTCCTCGTGTCTGCCTTTGAACGCAAATGCGGACGTCCGAGCGACGACCCGCATGCCATCGATCGGAGACAGGGCGTTGATGATCTCTTCCGCCATCCCATCGCAGAAGTATTCCTGCTCCGGGTCCGCGCTCATGTTGGCGAAGGGCAGCACCGCGATCGACGGCACGGTCGGTTCGGCCGACTTAGGGGCAGTCGCGTCGGACCCACCACCGGTCGTCCATAGCTCGTCGAGCAGGTCAGTGATTGCTTGATACCGCTGCTCCCGACTCTTGTTCAACGAGCGCCCTATGACGGGTTCCATGGACACCGACGCGCGTGGGAGGGGCGGGGGCTGGCCTTCAAGGATCGCCTTCGAGATCGCCAGTAGGTTCTCCCCCCGGAACGGCGGCTCCCCAGCCAGCATCTCGTACAGGACGACTCCCAGCGACCAGATGTCGGTCCGTTGATCGACCTCTTCGCCACGCGCCTGCTCCGGTGACATGTAGGCCACCGTCCCCACCGTCGTCCCCGTCTGCGTAACACCTTCGCTGCCAGCCAGCTTCGCTAGCCCGAAGTCGAGAATCTTCACC
>JASLOY010000396.1 GCA_030745255.1 Vicinamibacterales bacterium | reverse complement strand
CACGCCGATGGGACGCGCGACGTCGGACTCTACCACCTGCTCGACATACCGTACCAGCTTCAGTGGGACGCAATAGACCGTCCGGATACCGAGCTGGATCGTGCCTTCATGCGCGTCGGCGAACATGTCGTCGTGCAGGTCGGCGACGAGCTGCGGTTCGCTGGTGGCAAACACCTGCTCCGGGATCTTGCGGCTGGTGTGGAACGTGTCGCCGGACAGCGTGGCTTGCCTGCGGCCACGCCCGAGTGTGAACTTCAGCTCGCCCGCAGGGTCGACCAGCATGATGAAGCCACGCTCGGCCGCGCTCAGAGTGATCGCATAATCGATCACCATCGCCAATACCTGGTCGAGCACCTTCGCGGTGCCGAGGGCACGCAGGCCTTCGAGTAGGGTGGCGGTCTGGCGCAGGTCGCCGACCGCCGAGGTTGTGGACCGTGTGGAGGTCTGGCTGGTGTCCTCCAGCAGGAACCGGACGTCCGAATGCCGGCCGATCCGAATCCGGTCGCCGTGACCCAACGCGTGCTCGACCACGGTCTCGTCGTTGACGAACGTACCGGCGCGCGAACCGAGGTCGCGCAGGAGGTAGCCGTCCCCTTGCTTGACAATCTCGGCGTGGACCCGCGAGATCTCCGCGCTGCTCAACGACAGCGCGTTCCCGTGGCTGCGTCCGATCGTGAACCGGTCGTCCTCAATCGGCACGACGCGGGTCTGACCCGACGGGTCGGAGACTTCGAGCCGGGCACCTTTCATGGTCAAGACACTTGGTCGCCTGTTTGGAACTGTCGCGGATTATACCCCTCGCTGGGCAAATGGGTCCGTCTCGAGTGGCGGGCAGACATGGCAGGGGTCGGTCTTCGCGTGTCCGCCGTGGCGAGTACGTTGGCGCTCGAAATCGGCGACGATGGACGTACACTCGGTCTGGCGCTACGTCGTGTGGAGCTCACCCTCTTCGAGTAGGTCCCCATGAACGTCTTTCTGATTGACGGCACCTACGAGCTATACAGGCACTTCTATGCGGTCCCGTCGGCGACAGATGTCGATGGCCGGGAGGTGGGGGCGGTGCGCGGCGTAGTCCGCTCGGTGCTGTCGATGCTGGAAGATGATGTGACGCACCTCGGGGTGGCGACTGACCACGTCATCGAATCGTTCCGGAATCAGCTCTGGCCGGGCTACAAGACCGGCGAGGGTATCGACCCCGCACTGTTCGCGCAGTTCCACCCGCTCGAGGAGGCGCTCGAGGCACTGGGTGTCGTGGTGTGGCCGATGGCGGACCTCGAGGCAGATGACGGTCTGGCTTCGGCCGCGGCAAAGGCGAGCGACGACCGCCGTGTCGAGCAGGTCTTCATTTGCACACCGGACAAAGACCTGGCGCAGTGCGTGATCGGCCGGCGGGTCGTCCAGTTTGACCGACGCGCGGGGGCGTTGCGAGATGCCGATGGCGTGCTGGCCAAATTCGGCGTACCGCCGGCGTCGATCCCCGACTACCTGGCGTTGGTCGGTGATGCGGCTGACGGCTTCCCGGGTCTACGGGGATGGGGAGCCAAGTCGACGGCGCTCGTGCTTGCCCGCTATCTCCATCTCGAGGCGATTCCCGACGATGCGGCGGCGTGGGACATCGAGGTGCGGGGTGCCCGCCGTCTGGTTGCCGAGCTTGCGGCGCATCGCGATCTGGCCGCCCGGTTCCGCGACCTGGCGACGTTGCGCACAGACGCGCCGGTCTTCGAGACGGTTGACGACCTGGCGTGGACCGGTTCGCGCCCCGCATTCTTCGAGGTCTGTGCGCGGCTCAACACGCCCGAATTCTTCACGCGGGCGAAGGAGCTCGCGGACCGACGCGCATCGTGATCGGTGTCGCGGCACGCAGCGTGATCGACGGGGCAGTGCCAACTGGCTCGCCCGGGAGGCGATCCAACCGGCAGCGTTGCGCGATGGTGGCGACGACGAGGACGAGCTCCATCATGGCAAAGCTGTTCCCGATACACTGACGCGGACCGCCACCAAACGGGAAGAAAGCGAACGCAGGGCGCTCACCCTGACGAATCATGTCGAAGCGGTCAGGGTCGAAGGCCTCGGGATGCTCCCAGAACCCGGGGTGCCGATGGGTAACATACGGGCTCAACAGCACGATCGAGCCGGCCGGAACACGGTACCCACCCACGACGTCCTCTTCAATGGCACGCCGTGAGATGATCCACGCCGGTGGAAACAGCCGCATCGACTCCTTGATGACCCGTTCGACATAACCGAGCTTCGGGAGATCGGCGACAGAAGGTGTGCGGCCGTCGAGGACCGAATCTATTTCGGCGTGGAGACGCTCCCGCACCGCCTCGTGCTGCGAGAGCAGATACCACGTCCAGCCGAGCGCAATGGCGGTCGTTTCATGACCGGCGAGAAAAATCGTCATCACTTCGTCGCGGAGCTGCGGGTCGCTCATTCCCTGACCTGTCTCTTCGTCCCGCGCCTGCATCAGCATCGACAGCAGGTCGTCCGGGTCCGAATCGTCCGCTCGTCGCCTGGCGATGATCTCGAGGATGACGTCATCCAGGGCTCGCATCGCGGCACGCAGCTGCCGGTTTGCTGGGGTCGGCCACCAGGCGGGTCGCGGGACGACCTGTCCGATTGCCTCGTTGGCCCGCTGCAGCGTGACGTTGAGCGCCTGCCCCACACGGTTTGCTTCGCGGCTGACATCCGTGCTGAGCAGCGTCTCACCAACGATGCGCAATGTCAGACGCATCATCTCCGTCGTGACGTTGACCGGGTCTGGCGCCCGGTCGTCTAGCCAGCGGTCGACCAGTTCACCAGCAGCCCGCGTCATGGTCTGTCCGAACCCGGCGATCCGGGCGTGATGAAACCCCGGTTGCGCGATCCGGCGCTGCCGGAGCCAGTGGTCGCCCTCACTGGTGAGCAACCCCTGGCGCAAGTACGCCCGCAGCACCTGGAACCCGCGTGTCTGTTTGTCGTAGTTTCCAACGTGATCCTGCAGCACCCTGCGTACTGCATCCGGGTGGGCGAGCAGCACGAGATCGCGCGTGAACATCCGAAAGTGCACGACGTCGCCGAGCTCCCGAAAACCGCTCATCAACAGACCCAGCGGATCGCGACGGTATCGTGTTAAGCTCCCGAGCAGACCGGTGGCGGCGTAGGTGGGGGTGGTCCGAGCCAGGCCGACTGCGGTCACGAGTTCTCGTCGACGAAGGCCGCCAGTCGCTCCAGGTTGTCCGGTGACAAGTCGAGAAATTCGACACCGAGCCCGCCGCCGCGGGTGTGCCGGGCGATGGCGGTGCACGTGATGAAGCCGGTTCCGGGGAGTTCGAAGCGGAGGTTCAGGATGCCGCCGATGGTCGAGCCGGCACCCTGGATGAATGCGCCGCCCACGCTGAGGTCGGTCAACCGTTCGTTTCCCTTCGAGAAGATGCCGTCCTCACCCCTCCAGACCTCGGTGTGGATACTGACGCGCTTATGAGCTCTATTCTCTTCCATGATCCCGCATCCGGGAACGGACCAGGTGGACCGATGAATTGTAACGCTCCAGGGACACGACGTCCTGAGAGACAATGGCTGGGATGAGCCGGCTGCACAACGCACTGGGGCCAGGCAAGACGTCGAAAGAAAGGCGGTCCGACGCGATGGTGGAGCGCTGGTCTCGTCTCTTCCCGTCATGAGCGCGATTCTGGTCTCCGAGAGACGACGATTGGCGGTCATCGATGGCCGCGTGCTGGGGGTCGGTCAGCGCGTAGGGGTGTGGGAGCCGGTCTCGGTGGATCGCGATGCCGTTGTGCTCCGTGATGCGTTGGGGGTCGAGCAGGTCGTCACGCTGAATCAGCAGTGAGCGCCGCCGCGAACCGCCGGCATCTCCCTCTCGTAGTATTCTGAAATGTCACGCGATTGACCGACGACTGACGGACTATGCGCAAATTGCCGCCTTGGGCACGCGAGCTGCTCGACCGCCATCCGGAGGCGGCACCGCCAACTCCCGACGATCCGATGCCGGCGTGGCTGGAGGGCGACCTCGCCCGGGTGCCGCTCTGGGCCCGTATCCGCGGAACCCACGAAATCCGGCAGCATCACCCCTTTCTCCTGATTGAGGACG
>JASLOY010000395.1 GCA_030745255.1 Vicinamibacterales bacterium | reverse complement strand
CGTGGGCCTTGTCCCGCCAGACGTGGGTGTAGATCGTCTCGTGACTGATCGAGAGGGTCCCGGCGCGCTGCAGGCGCCCGGCAATTTGCTCAGGACTCCACCGCTGCCGCAGGAGGTGCTCGACTCGGCCCCAGTCGTAGGCGGTGAACTGGCTGTTTCGTCGCGACCGGGTCCGCCGGGCGCGGGCGCGCTCGGCCGCGGTGCGCGGGCGATAGGGCCCGTGCCCGGCGGAACAGTTTCGGCGGCACTCGCGGGAGATGGAGCTCCGGTGGCGGCCGAGGATATCGGCGATCTCGGCCTGGTTGAAGCCGTGTTGTCGTAGCCGCGCGATCATGTATCGTTCGTCCGAGGTGATCTGGCGATAGCTCATCAGCGATTCCCCTTGCTTGGCGGTACGAGGAATCGCCGAGTATCCCAGATTACCTCCCTCGCGGCGAGCCGCGATGTTGCACTTAGTTTCTGAATTCGCCGGGTCGAATACTGCCGGTATGCTCCCTCGTCGCGCCTTGCGTGGGCCGTGCGCGGCATTGCCACGCCAGGCTCTTGGTGCGACGCGGGACTTTCACCACGGGCTGCTGGAGAGCGGGGGGCCGCGGGTGGGGACCTGCGCGTCGGTGTGCGACGGGATCCACGTGATGACCGTCACACGCGTGGCCAGCTCTGGGGCTTTGACCAGGCTGTCCTGAAGGTTTCCCGACAGGGCGGCCAACGGCTGGTGGCGGAGCTTGCAGACGACGCAGGTCGGGTCGGTGTCGTGCTCGGCGTGCCAGGCCACCGACACCGCGGTGGCGCCGACCGCCGCGACAACTAGCGCGACGAACCAGACGCGCCAGCTCGGGGCCGGACCCGAGCGCCCGACAGGATGTCGGTTGGCCATCACCTCGACTGTACTAAGCCTCTCGACCCGGTGCAACAGTCCACCGCGAGCAGCGGAGGTTTTCCCAAGATTTGCCTCCCAGTGTGAGCGTAACGGTGAGCAGATCGATGCTCCTCGGCCCGGCGCTGCTGGCGTCGTACGCCGAGCATCAGGACTTGTGGCTCTCGCGCGACGAGGTGTAGTGCGTGATGAGGACGCTCAGGACGGTCTGACGGTGCGTCCACGGGGCAAGGTCCACGCTTGCCGGTGACGTTCGAAGCCGACCTTGGGGTAGAAGTCGACCGCCGCCGGCGCCGATAGCAGGAGGAGCCGGCAGGTTGGGCGCAACCGATTCCGGGTGTTGCGAATCAGCTGCGTGCCGATGCCCTGGCGCTGGCACCGGTCGTCGACTGCCAGGTCGGCGAGATAGCAGCAGTAGTGGAAGTCGGTGACCGAGCGCGCGACTCCGACCAGACGCGTCGCATCACGCGCGGTGATGATGAGGTCGGCATGCGTCAGCATCCCCTCGATGCAGGGTCGGTCGGACACCGGTCGCCGCTTGGCGAGCGTCGATGCCTCGAGGACCTCGATGAACTCCTGGGCCCCCAGGTCCGGCTCCTCCTGATAGGTGATCCGATCGGACATCATCGTCCCGTCTCCTGTGGACTCGCGTTCCAGCCCTCGCGCCCGATCAACCCCTCGATGTGCGCGAGATGATGCCGGCCATGCCATGCATAGGCGCCGAGGGTTACTGCAAGCGATGACGGCCCCGACTCGGGATGAACGAACTCACGCTGCAGCTGATCCCAGCTCAAGTTTCGCAACAGCCCCACCCAACGCACGTGTAGCGCGTCGAGCAGGACCAACGAGTGTGCGATCGGCACCGCCGCATAATCGGGCAGTGCGGCCCAGCCCTTCTCGTCGTACGGCTTGATGATTGGCCGATTCTCGGTGAGCGCCCACTTGAACCGGATGAGGCTGTTCATATGGCTGTCCGACACGTGGTGAACAACCTGACGCACGGTCCAGCCGCCGGAGCGATACGCCGTGTCGAGCTGGCGCTCGGTCAGGGGTTCCACCACCCGGCCGAGCGCTGCGGGCAGCGACGCGATCTCGCCAATCCAGCTGTCGACCTGTTCAGGGGTGACGATGTCGGGTGGCGTGAATTCTCCGACCGGATACCGGAGCTCGTCTACTGTGGGCGTCATGGGAGCAGTCTCTCGATCAGGATCTCGTCAATGAAGCGGCCGTCGATCCGTGCATGTCTCCGCGCGTTGCCGATCGCGCGAAAGCCATGACGCAGATAGGTGAACAACGCCGGTAGATTGTCTGCCCGGACGAAGGCGAACAGCTTGTTGTAGCGCTTTGCTGGCGCTTGGTCGAATGTGGCGTTGAACAGCCGGCTGGCTATGCCCTTGCGGCGGCGTGTCAGGTCGACATACGTGCCAATGACGCCGACGTGGTCGAACGCGCGGGTGTAGCCCGCGAACGGCTCGACATTCTGGAATCCGACAATCGACTGGTCGCTGTCGGCGACAGCCACGTGGAAGATCCCGCGCGTGGGGAAGCGGTGAATGAAATCGCGCTCGGCTTCTACCGTGACCGGCGTATCGAGTGCCGTGAACGTGCGTGCTTCGATGATCGGATTGAGGACCGCGGCCACGCCCTCGGCATCGTCCGGACGCACCGGTCTGACGGTGACGTCTGCGTGTCTCCGCACGAGTCGGTCGGCGTCGCGGCCGGTGTTGCTCATCCTGAGACGCCAGCCGACGCATCCGTCTGGCTGGCTCCGTTCAGCCCTGTCGCCCGGCCGCCGAGAGGGGGCGGAGGCGCTTGGTCATGACCACCTTGTCCACCCCGGACGCCACCTCGTGGTATGTCCGCACGGCCGCATACCCGCGCGCTTCGTAAAAGGCGATGCTCGCGTCGTTCGGCGCGAAGCATTCGAGCTCGGCCACGTCGTGGTCCCTCGCCAGCAGCGATTCCGCCTGGTCCATCAACGTCGACCCGATGCCCTGTCCGCGAATATCAGCACGAATCCACAGCAGATCGACCACCCGACCATCGATCGCGACGACGCCGAGGACCTGCTCGTCGCCCATGCCTTCCGCGCCTTCCGCCACTGTCATCTGTGACCACATCCTCGCGACGTAGTCTTCGACTTCACGGCCCTCGACCCAGGGGCGCATCCGCTCCGGGTCCATAAAAGCGCCGTAGGTCGTCGTGATGGAGGTCTTGCAGATGTCGACGATCGCCGGCTGGTCGGCGGCGGTCGCCCGACGCAGCCGAACGTGATCGACCCGGCGCCGTCCCTGCAGCTCTTCTTCGGTGCTTGTCGACATCCAGCCCCTCCTGGTGGCTCTATTCGGGGCCCCGCTCCGCCGGTGCAGACGTGCGCTCGTCGGTGACGCCGCCGAGCAAGCGGCGGTGAAGGCGCGCTCTCCCGCGGTCGGGATCGGCGACCGCCCGCGCGGTGGCGAGCGCGCCGATGTATCGATCTGGCAACCCGCTCTCTCTCGCCCCGGCCACCACGAGGTCACGATACCAGCCAAACGGCGTCAGCGTGTCGTCCACCGCGTCCGGCGTGGCGATATACGTAAAGGCGGTCAGGATGCCGCGAATCGTTTCGACACGAACCAGCGTGGCGCGATAGCCACGACCGAGTCCTTCGGCGACATCGAGGCGGTCGCGCTCGGCGTCTGCGAGCTCGAACATCGCACCCCACACAGCGTCGGTGGCGTCGCCGGTTGCAAACGCATTGCACTTGCCAGACCCATCTCCAACGCCGCGCTTGTGCCAGCAGAGTCGGTGGGTCGACAGCCTGCCACGTCCGATTCGTGTAGCCGAAGGGGTTCGTTCGCGGAGACGCGCCTGCAGCAAGTTGGACCCGTAGGCGAAATATCGCACCGTCATGCCTGATGCTCGATCCCGGTATACATCTTTGAGGTCTGCCCGCGCGACGATGTTGCCCCGAGCAGGAACGGTAGCACGTAGTATCCCCACTTTCGCGCCGCTAGCGTAGCAGTGGCCAGGCCGCCATCGACACGATCTAGGCTTCATGCGCCCAGAGCGAACCGCCTCGCCTCGCTCGCGGACAGGTCCGCTGAGGACATGTTGTCGAACCCCCCGGCTACGGCGTGCTCGAGCCGTGGGCGGGCCGCTGTAGCACCAGATAGCAGCTGGTTGCCAGACCGGCCGACCCGAAGATCATGCACATCACCAGAATCTGATACCGGACGGCG
>JASLOY010000394.1 GCA_030745255.1 Vicinamibacterales bacterium | reverse complement strand
GGTCGGCGCCAAGAACGAGGAGACGGTGGGCTGCGGCGTCGAGTTGCCTCCCTCGCGCCTGCACGACCTGCGCGCAGGTGAGCCGGGGACCCCGCGCCCACCGGAGGACCCGGAGGCCGCGGAAGAGGGAGCCGAGCGGACCGACCAACCGAATCGAGAGGAGCCCGACGACAACGGCTCGCTCGGATCCCCGCTATCCGCCCGCGGCGCCGTGTTCCGCCGACGTCACCGCTTGTTTGGCCCGTTCGCGCTCTACGGTGGGCGGATTGACCCTGGGAAGGGCTGCGAGGAGTTGCTCGACTACTTCAACAGCTACGCCGAGTCGAACGGCGACGCGTCGCTGGTACTGATGGGGCTCAAGCTCATGCCGATTCCCGATGCGCCCCACGTACGGTTCGCCGGCATGTTGTCTGAAACAGAGCGAATCGAAGCGCTCGAGGCGGCCACCGTCGTGGTGGTACCGTCACCCTTCGAGAGTCTTTCGCTGTTGGCGCTGGAGGCGTTCTCGGTTGGCACCCCAGTACTCGCGAACGCCCGCAGTGACGTGCTGGCGGACCACTGTCAGCGTAGCAATGGCGGTCTCTATTACGGGAACCGCGACGAGTTCAGCGAGTGCCTGCGGTTGCTGATTCACGACGCCCCCCTGCGGGCCGCCATGGGACGTCAGGGACGCAATTACGTGCGCACCAACTACCGGTGGGACGTGATTGTGGGCAAATACGACCGGTTGATCGCCGGACTGCAGCGCTCCCGACCGACCGGGCGAAGCCGGCGCCACCGCCGCGGCGGGAAGAACACCTCGTCACGAAGCTGAAAACCGCTACGGGTACGAGTCTGCTCCCCGCCACCCTGCGGCGAGCTGAGTGGCCCCGGTCATAAATACGGTCGTATTCGGCCGCCGATGCATCCCACCAAGGGCGGCGCTGGGCTTCTGCTCAGGGCAATCGAAAACTGCCGGTATGCTCCCTCCTTGCGCAAGGCGGAGCGAGCGCGACCCCACTCAGCGGCCCTCGGCGCGTGACCGTACATAGGTTGGGGCCACCAATACGCCTGGGCGCATGGCGGTGAACCTCAGGCGCCCCGGCGGTCGGACATCACAGCTCCGGCACTCCGTTTCCGGCGCGGCCGAATCTCGTGACGCTTGATCATTTCGTTGAGTGTCGTCGGCTTGATCCGCAGCATCTCGGCGGCCCGCCTCTGCACTCCACCCGCCGCGACGAGCGTCCGCTCTATGAGCTGGGTCTCGAACGCGGCAGTCACTTCCTTGAACGAGATCCCCTCTGGCGGCATCACGAATTGCGGAATCTGAAACGGTCGCGACGTCCGGACCGCGTCGGGAACCAGCTCCACACCGATCCGGTCGCCGGTGACCAGCACGACCGCGCGCTCGATGACGTTCTCGAGCTCACGCACGTTGCCCGGCCAGTCATACTGCTCCAGCAGGTCCAGCGCGTCTGGTGTCAGCTCCAGATGTGGCTTGTCGTTCTCAGGCCCATACTTCTCCAGGAAGTGCTGGGCCAGCAGCCGGATGTCGTCGCGCCGATCGCGCAGCGTCGGCAGCTCCACCTTGATGACGTGGAGCCGGTAATACAGGTCCTCCCGGAAGCGGCCGTCCGCGACCATCCCCTTCAGGTCGACGTTGGTGGCCGCGATGATGCGCACGTCGACCTTGATGGTGTCGACGCCGCCCAGCCGCATGAACTCCCGCTCCTGCATCACCCGGAGCAGCTTGGCCTGCGTCTCGACCGGCACGCTCCCGATCTCGTCGAAGAAGATGGTGCCCTTGTCGGCCAGCTCGAACAGCCCCTTCTTGGGCGCGACGGCCCCGGTGAAGGCACCCTTGACGTGACCAAACAGGTTCGATTCGAGCAGGTCCGGTGGCAAGCTGCCGGAGTTCACGGTCACGAAGGGACGGTCGGCCCGCGTCGAATTGGCGTGGAGCGCGCGTGCCGCCAATTCCTTCCCGGTCCCGCTCTCCCCTTCGACCAGGATGGTGGTGCGGCTTGGCGCAGCCTGGGCAATGAGGTCGAAGACCTGCTGCATCCGCTGGCTGTGACCGATGATCTCGCTGAACCCGTGGCCCTGCGCGCGTAGACTCTCCCGCAGCGTGCGGTTCTCGGTCATCAGCCGCCGGCGTTCAGCGGCGTTACGGACCACGACCAGCACTTCCTCGTTCTTGAACGGTTTGGTCACGTAGTCGAACGCGCCGCGCTTCATCGCGGCGATCGCGTTCTCGACCGAGGCAAACGCGGTGATCAAGATGACCGGCAGGTCACCGTCGAGCTTCCGTAGCTCGTCCAGGGTTTCGATGCCGCCGATGCCGGGCATCATGACGTCGACGATCGCCACATCGAACGGCTGCGAGCGCGCCAGTGCCAGGCCTTCCTCGCCCGACGCCGCCAGCGACACCTGACAGCCCTCACGCTCGAGGAGCACTTGCAGGATTTCCCGCATGATTTCCTCGTCGTCGATGATCAACACGGCCGCGTTACGTAGCATCGGCCTTTCTCGTGCCAGGCAGGCGTGTGGCCGCCAGGACCTGAACACCCCCCACCCGCTTCTCCGCAGGGGGGGGTAACGGCAGACTCACTGTGAACCGGGTGCCATGCTCTGGTCCGCTCTCGCACTCGATGGAACCGCTGTGCTCCTTGATGACGCCATAGGAGATTGACAACCCGAGCCCGGTGCCTTGTCCGACCGCCTTGGTCGTGAAGAACGGGTCGTAGATTCGAGGGAGATCGTCGCTGGCAATGCCGGTACCGGTGTCCGCCACCTCGACGATGGCCTTTGTGCCCTCGACCCGTGAGCAGATCGACAACCATCCCCCGGTGGGCATGGCGTCACGCGCGTTCAAGAACAGATTCAGGAACACCTGTTGCAACTTGAACTCGACACCCTGGACAACGGTTGGCGCCGCGGACAGCTCTCGTCGCAGCTTGATGTTGGAGGTCTGGAGCTGATGCTCGATCAGCGTCAGCACGTCATTGATCAGAGCGTTGATGTCAACTGGACCAGCCGCATCCGATCGACCTGGCCTGGCAAGATTGAGCAACCCGTTGACGATCTTGGCGGCCCGAAACGTCTGGCGCTCAATCTTCTCGAGGAGCTGGGTCCGGGGGTCGTC
Organism: Vicinamibacterales bacterium; assembly: GCA_030745255.1. Lineage (GTDB taxonomy): Bacteria > Acidobacteriota > Vicinamibacteria > Vicinamibacterales > UBA8438 > NP936. The sequence continues at coordinate 978 of JASLOY010000394.1, read as the reverse complement.
TGGCTCGGTGCCCTCGAGCAGCATCTGGGTAAAACTCGAAATCCCGGTGAGCGGTGTGTTGACTTCGTGCGCGACACCGGCGGCCAGCAGACCGATCGACGCCATCTTGTCGGACAGTTGCAGCTGCTCCTCTAGGTGCACCCGCGCGGTGATGTCTTCGAGAATCACCATCGCGCCGGCGGTATCGCCGCTCGGTGTCCGGAGCGGTGCCAGCGCCGCGTTGACGAGGAGCTGCCGCGCTTCGTCAGCATGCCGCGACACGAGCGGGACCCGATACAACGTGGCGCCCTCCGGCTGCTCCCGGCGGGCACGACGCAGGCGGTCGGTAAATGAGGCGTCGAACAGATCGGTGAGCGACTCGCCGATCGCCGCGTCGTGCGTGACACCGTAGATCCGCTCGAGGGCGGCGTTCCATCGAAGCACCCGGTCTTCGAGGCCGAGCACCACCAACCCATCGTTCAGCGATTCGATAATGTTCTCGTTGAACTTTCGGACCCGGTCGACTTCGGACGCCTTCACCTGGAGCTGGGTATACAGCCGACCGTTCTCAATGGCCGTGGCCACCTGGCCGGCCACCGCCGCCAGCAGCGCGACATCCTCACTGCTCAGCGGCTCGCCGCTCGTCTTCGCGCCCAGCGCCAGCACGGCGATGGTCCCTTCTTCCGATACGCACGGCACGAAACAGTGGATCCCCTGGTTTCGCCAAAAGGCCACATCCTCGTCCGGGTGACGACGCGCCGACACCGGCTCATCCAGCATGACGGTGTGGCGATCGACCAGACGTCTACCAATGCTCGACGTCCGCTCCAGCACCGGCCAGTCGCCGGTGACGCGGGCACCGCTGGCATGGAACGGGTGGTAGACACCGTCGGCGTCGTTGCCGGGCGGAGAGAGCATCAGCACCATGTCGTCGATGACCAGTGTCTCGGTGACCCGCGTCACCAGCCGCTGGGCGAGACGGGTGAGATCGAGATCGCT